>DASUOY010000056.1:0-3859 GCA_036276395.1 Pseudomonas sp. | reverse complement strand
GCCAAGGCCGCTGGCGTCACCACACTGGTATTTACCGTGGATATGCCGGTACCCGGCGCGCGCTACCGCGATGCCCATTCCGGCATGAGCGGGCCGAACGCGTCTGTGCGCCGCATGTTGCAAGCCATGACCCACCCGCGCTGGGCCTGGGATGTCGGCCTGCTGGGCAAGCCCCATGACCTGGGCAATATCTCTGCCTACCGTGGTAATCCAACAGGGTTAGCCGACTATATCGGCTGGCTGGGCAACAACTTCGACCCGTCGATCAGCTGGAAGGACCTGGAATGGATTCGTGAATTCTGGGACGGCCCGATGGTGATCAAGGGCATCCTCGACCCGCAGGACGCCAAGGACGCCGTGAGCTTCGGCGCCAACGGCATCGTCGTGTCCAACCACGGCGGCCGTCAGCTCGATGGCGTCATGTCCAGCGCCCGCGCCCTGCCGGCGATTGCCGATGCGGTGAAAGGCCAGCTGGCGATTCTCGCCGACTCCGGCATCCGCACCGGCCTGGATGTGGTGCGCATGATCGCCCTCGGGGCCGACACGGTCATGCTCGGCCGCGCCTTTATCTACGCCCTGGCCGCCGACGGTGGCGCGGGGGTAAGCAACCTGCTGGAGCTGATCGAGAAGGAAATGCGCGTGGCCATGGTGCTGACCGGGGCCAAATCGATCAGCGAGATCAATGCCGATTCGCTGGTGCGCGAACTGCACCACGCCGCGTCCTGACGCCGCATCTAACTTCGGAGCCTGCATGAGCCTGCCTGCCGCCTTTCTCACCGCCGTAGAGCGCCTGATCCCTGCCGAGCGGCGCTTCGACGACCCGCTGTCGACCCTGGCCTTTGGCACCGATGCCAGCTTCTACCGGCTGATTCCCAAACTGGTGGTACGCGTCGAAGCGGAGCTGGAAGTGGTCGATCTGCTTAAACTGGCAGGCATGCACCGCGTACCCGTGACCTTTCGCGCCGCCGGCACCAGCCTGTCCGGCCAGGCCATCAGCGACTCGGTGCTGATCGTGCTCGGCGATAACTGGAACGGCCGAGAAATCCGTGGCCAGGGCAGTCAGATCCGCCTGCAGCCGGGGGTGATCGGCGCGGCGGCCAACGCGGTGCTGGCGCCGTTCCAGCGCAAGATCGGCCCTGATCCGGCCTCGATCAACGCCTGCAAGATCGGCGGCATAGTCGCCAACAACGCCAGCGGCATGTGCTGCGGCACCGCGCAAAACAGCTACCACAGCCTGGCCGGAATCCGCCTGGTGCTGGCCGACGGCGGCGTGCTGGACAGCGAAGACCCACGTAGCGTCAAGGCCTTCCAAACCAGCCACGCCGAGCTGCTCGAGCAGTTGGCCGAACTGGGCCGGCAGACCCGCGCCAATAGCGCGCTGGCTTTGAGGATCCGCCACAAATACCGGCTAAAGAACACCACTGGACTGTCGCTCAATGCCCTGGTGGATTTCGACCAGCCGCTGGATATCCTCAGTCACCTATTGGTCGGCTCCGAAGGCACCCTGGGCTTTATCAGCGCGGTGACTTACAACACCGTGCCCGACCACCCGCACAAGGCCAGCGCCCTGCTGGTGTTCCCCGATGTGGAGAGCTGCTGCCGCGCCGTCACCCTGCTCAAGCAGCAGCCGGTGTCCGCCGTGGAGCTGCTGGATCGCCGCAGCCTGCGCTCGGTGCAGGACAAACCGGGCATGCCGGAATGGGTCAAGGGTTTGTCCAATAGCGCCTGCGCCCTGCTGATCGAATCCCGCGCCGCCAGCCAGAGCCTGCTGCATAAGCAGCTGCAACTGATCATGGCCGCCATAGCCCACTTCCCTCTGGAAAAGCAGGTGGATTTCAGCGAAGACCCGGCCGTTTACAACCTGCTGTGGAAGATCCGCAAGGACACCTTCCCCGCCGTCGGCGCCGTACGCCAGACCGGCACCACGGTGATTATCGAGGACGTGACCTTCCCCATCGAGCAGCTCGCCGAGGGCGTCAACCGCCTGCTCGCGTTGTTCGATAAACACGGCTACGACGAGGCGATCATTTTCGGCCATGCCCTGGAAGGCAACCTGCACTTCGTCTTTACCCAGGCCTTCGAAACGCCCGAACAGATCGCCCGCTACTCGGCCTTTATGGACGACGTGGCGCAGCTGGTGGCCGTGGAGTTCGGCGGCTCGCTAAAAGCCGAACACGGCACCGGACGCAATATGGCGCCCTTTGTCGAGCTGGAATGGGGCTCTGACGCCTACCAGCTGATGTGGCAGATCAAGCGCCTGCTCGACCCCCAGGGCATTCTCAACCCGGACGTGATCCTCTCCGAGGATCGCGACATCCACCTGAAAAACCTCAAGCCGCTGCCCGCCGCCGACGAGATCGTCGACAAGTGCATCGAGTGCGGTTTCTGCGAACCGGTGTGCCCCTCCAAGGAGCTGACCCTGAGCCCGCGCCAGCGCATCGTGATCTGGCGCGATATCCAGGCGAAAAAACGCGCCGGCATCGACACCCGCGAGCTGGAAGCGGCCTATCAGTACCAGGGCATCGACACCTGCGCCGCCACCGGCCTGTGCGCCCAGCGCTGCCCGGTGGGTATCAACACGGGCGATCTGGTGCGCCAGCTGCGCGCCCGCGACGCCAATAATCAACGCAGTGCAGACTGGCTGGCGAATAACTTCCGCCGCGCCATGCAGGGCGCGCGGCTGATGCTGCATGTGGCCAACGGCGCGCGCATGCTGATGGGCGCGCCGCTGCTTAGCCGCACCTCGGCGGCGCTTAGCAAGGCCAGCCAGGGCCGCGTGCCGCAGTGGACCCCGGCCATGCCGCAACCGCTGCAACGCCTGCACCTGCCCCAGACCAATGCCGATGCGCGGCCACGGGTGGTCTACCTGGCTGCCTGTGTGTCCCGCGCCATGGGCCCGGCGGCAGCTGACAGCGAACAAATGCCGCTGCTCGACAAAACCCGCGCACTGCTGGAGAAAGGCGGCTTTCAGGTGGTGTTCCCGGATGCTCTGGACAACCTCTGCTGCGGCCAACCCTTTGCCTCCAAGGGCTACAGCGAGCAGGCCGAGCGCAAGAAACAGGAGCTGATCGAGGCCCTGCTCAAGGCCAGCCGTGGCGGCCTCGATCCGATCTACTGCGACACCAGCCCCTGCACCCTACGGCTGATTCAGGACGGTCTGGACAGCCGGCTGAAACTGCACGACCCGGTAAAATTTATCCGCGAGCTGTTGCTCGACAGGCTGACTATTACCCCGCAGGACAAACCCGTGGCCGTGCATGTCACCTGCAGCACCCAGCATCTGGGCGAGGCCCAGGGCCTGATCGATATAGTCCGCCGCTGCACCTCAGAAGTGGTCATCCCCGAAGGTATCCACTGCTGCGGCTTTGCCGGCGACAAGGGCTTTACCACCCCCGAGCTGAACAGCCACGCCCTGCGCAGCCTTAAGTCCGTCGTGCAGTATTGCGAGGAAGGCATCAGCACCAGCCGCACCTGCGAGATCGGCCTTAGCCAGCACGGCGGCATCGATTATCACGGGCTGGTGTATCTGCTGGATCGGGTCAGCAGTGCCAAGACCTGACCGGCTGTAGGGTGCGCTGTGCACGCCAGGCGCACCTGGCTGATAGCGGTGCGCACAGCGCACCCTACCCATGCCGCCTTGCCCACTGCACCGGCAAGCCAAACCAGCGGCAGACCAACGGCCCCGTCACCCGGCAAGCGCTTTCTATACTGAAAGCCTTACCCACACCGCTGGAGCCACACTATGCGCCGTCTTGCCGTTTTTCTTGCTACCGCTCTACTCAGCACCTCGCTCTGGGCCATGCACTGCCCGGCGGATATGGCCAAGATCGATGAGTTGCTGAAAACCGACCCGCCAGGC
>DASUOY010000055.1:0-2390 GCA_036276395.1 Pseudomonas sp. | reverse complement strand
TGTGGTCAGCGACCCGGCGACCCGGCGCTGCGCCATCATCGATGCGGTGCTGGACTATGACCCGGCTGCCGGGCGCACCACCTCGGTTAGCGCCGAGCGCATCGTCGCCTATGTGCGCGAGCAGGGGCTGGGCGTGGACTGGCTGCTGGAAACCCATGTGCACGCCGATCACCTGTCCGCCGCGGCCTATCTCAAGGCGCAACTGGGGGGGCGCCTGGCCATTGGCGCGCAGATCACCCAGGTGCAGGCCACCTTCGCCAAGCTGTTCAATACCGGCGGCGAGTTTGTCAGCGATGGCCGCCAGTTCGACCAGCTGTTCCAGGATGGCGACAGTTTCCAGATCGGCTCGCTGCAGGCGCGGGTGCTGCACACCCCGGGGCATACCCCGGCCTGCCTGAGCTATGTGATAGGCGACGCCGCCTTTGTCGGCGACACCCTGTTTATGCCGGACTACGGCACGGCGCGCTGCGATTTCCCCGGCGGCGATGCGCGCCAGTTGTATCGCTCGATCCACCGGCTGTTCGCCCTGCCGGATGCCACCCGTCTGTACCTGTGCCACGACTACCTGCCGGCCGGGCGCAGCGAGTACAGCTGCATGACCACGGTGGCCGAGCAGCGCGCGCATAACCTGCATATCCATGAGGGCGTCGACGAGGACAGCTTCGTCGCCATGCGCCGCGCCCGCGATGCCGGCCTGAAGATGCCGGCCCTGATCCTGCCCGCGGTACAGATCAATATGCGCGGCGGCGAACTGCCGCCGGCCGAGGACAATGGCGTGCGCTACCTGAAGATCCCGCTCAATGCGCTCTAGATGGCCGCTGTTGACGACCCTGCGCGGCTATGACCGGGCCCAGGCCGGCGGCGATCTGCTGGCCGCCCTGCTGGTTTGCCTGCTGCTGGTGCCGCAGGCGCTGGCCTATGCCCAGTTGGCCGGGCTGCCGGCGGCGGTTGGCCTGTCGGCGAGCATCCTGCCGCTGCTGGTCTATGCCTTGCTCGGCGGCAGCCCGGGGGTGGCGCTGTCGCTCGGTCCGGTGGCGATTCTGGCCTTGATGACCGCGGCCGCCCTGGCGCCCGTGGCCGCGGCCGGGAGCGCCGCCTATGTCGCCGCGGCCGGGCTGTTGACCCTGCTGGTCGGCTTGAGCCTGCTGTTGATGAGCCTGCTGCGCCTGGGGGTGCTGGCCAACTTTCTCAGCCATCCGGTGATTTCGGGGTTTGTCAGCGGCTCGGCCGTTCTGATCGCCGCCAGCCAGCTCAAGTACCTGTTGGGCGTGCCAGTGGCTGGCGTGACTCTGCCGCAGTTGCTGCCGGCTTTATGGGCGCAGCTGCCGGCTGTGCACGGGCCGACCCTGGGGCTGGGCCTCGGCAGCCTGCTGTTGCTGTTGCTGTTGCGCCACTTGGCGTTGTTCGGGGTGCCGGCGCGTTTAGCTGCCAGGTGCCGGCAATTTAGTGCGCTGCTGCTGGTGATTTTGGCCAGCCTGCTGGTGGCACTGTGGCCGCTGGCCAGTGTGGCGGTGGTCGGCCAGGTGGCGGCCGGCTTGCCGCCGTTCGGCCTGCCGCATCTGGACTGGCAGCTGCTGCGCGAGCTGTTGCCGGCGGCGCTGCTGATCGCCCTGGTCGGCTTTGTCGAGTCGGTGTCCATCGCCCAGAGTCTGGCCACCCGCAAGCGCCAGTCACTCAACCCGGACCGCGAATTGCTCGGCCTGGGCGCGGCGAATCTGGCGGCGGCCTGCAGCGGCGGCATGCCGGTGGCGGCGAGCTTTTCCCGTTCGGCGTTGGCCCTGCACGGCAGCGTGGCGACGCCGCTGGTGGGGCTATTCGCCGCCGCCCTGATGCTGGCAGCGGTGCTCGGCCTGGCGCCGCTGTTGCAGTACCTGCCGCAAGCGGCCCTGGCGGCGAGCATCATGCTGGCGGTGCTGGGCCTGTTCGACCTGCAGTCGCTGCGGCGCACCTGGCGTTATTCCCGCCAGGACGGTGCGGCGCAGGCCGTCACCCTGGTGGCGGTGCTGTTGCTGGGCGTTGAGGTGGGCATAGTGCTGGGCGTCGGCCTGTCGCTGCTGCTGTTTCTCTGGCGCACCAGCCGGCCGCATATGGCGGTGGTCGGGCAGTTACCGGGCAGCGAGCATTTTCGCAATGTCGAACGTTATCAGGTGGTGCAGAGCCCCAGCGTGCTGTCGCTGCGGGTCGACGAGAGCCTGTATTTTCCCAATGCGCGTTTTCTCGAGGACCGCGTCGCCGCGCTGGTCGCCGCGCGGCCGCAGGTGCGTCACCTGGTGCTGATGTGCCCGGGGATCAACCTGATCGACGCCAGCGCCCTGGAGTCGCTGGAGGCCATCGCCGAGCGCCTGTGCGCCGCCGGGGTGCAGCTGCACCTGTCGGAGGTCAAGGGGCCG
>DASUOY010000054.1:0-16444 GCA_036276395.1 Pseudomonas sp. | reverse complement strand
TGGGCGGCGATCCTGGCCTTCCCCACCGCAGTGGCGGGCATCTACGGGATGAACTTCGAACATATGCCGGAGCTGGCCTGGCAGTTCGGCTATTTCGGCGTACTCGGCTTGATCGGCAGCGGCTGCGTCGCGCTGTATGCCAGCTTCAAACATTACGGCTGGCTATAGAAATTCCGGAAGAAATTTTTGACCTCGCCTCGCGACGACCCGAAGGGTGACCGCCAAGGATCGCGGGACACAAAAAAGCCCGGTTAAACCGGGCTCTTTGGCTGCACTGATTTAATCGTTCAGACCGGCGCGCCCCTGGGCGACGAAGCGCATCATCCACTCGGCCACCGTATGGCCCTGGTGATCATGCTGCAGGCTCTCGACCCCTTTGGTGTAGGCCGACTCACCGATATGCTGCTGACGCATTTCCAGCAGTGCCCGGGAGTAGTCATGGACAAACTCAGGGTGGCCCTGGAAGCACAGCACCTGGTCGCCGATGCAGTAGGAGGCGATCGGGCAGAACTCGCTGCTGGCCAACAGGGTGGCGTTTTCCGGCAGTTTGGTGACCTGATCCTGGTGGCTGATCAGCATGGTCAGCTCTTCCAGGTCCGGGCTCATCCAGCTCGGCTTGTGCGCCACCCGGTACTGATGGATACCCACGCCCCAGCCCTGCACGGCACGCTCGGTCTTGCCACCCAGCAGCAGCGCGAGAATCTGGTGGCCGAAACACACCCCCAGCAGCTTGTCGCCACGGTTATAGCGCTCCAGCAGGTAGGTTTTCAGGGTGGCGATCCAGGGGTCATCGCCGAAGGAGTCCGCCTTGCTGCCCGTCACCAGATAGGCATCGTACTTTTCCGAATCCGGCGGGTAGTGACCCGCCACCACGTTATACACCTTGAACTGGGCTGCAATCGGCTGGCGGGCAAACAGCTGCTCGAACATGCGACCGTAACTTTCGTACTGATCGATCAGTTCGGGGCGGAGTACATCAGTTTCCAGGATGCAGATTTGCAGCGGCATAAGGGCGGTTACCTAAGGCGCAAAGGGGTGGATTTTCAGCGCGCAGCCTGCCTGCCGACAGGCTGCAAGGCAATAGGCACAAGGGCTCGCGGGGAAAAAACCGAACAAATAACTAGATAGCCGATAAGCCACAGCATTTATGCGCCTACTCACCCCTCACATCAGGCGGATTCCCTTTCCAGCAGCAGGTTCGCCAGGGCATTTCAGGGGCAGCTCAGGTCGCCTTCCTCGCAACTCGCCAACTGCTCCAGCTCCTTGATGCGCGCGGCGGTTTTCTGCGCCAGACAAGCGTTGAGCTGCATGGGATAGGCCGAGCCACCTTCCAGGCTGGCCGACTCGAAGCTGCAGGCCAGATCGCGGAACTTGATCCAGGCCAGCTGCACGGCCTTGAGCTGCTGTTTCTGCGGCTCGTCCAGGGTCTTGCGGTACTCGCCATAGAGCTGATTGAGGCGCTTGTCCTCACGGGCGTAGTCGTCCGCCGCGCACTGATTGAGGGTGAACTGCTCCATGGCGTCGACACACTCATCGGCCCATAGCGGCGCCGCCTGCAACAGGCCGCAAAACGCCGCAGCCAAGATCAATCCGTTACGCATGGCACCTCCTGATAGCCGATTGGCGGTTCGCTAAGCAGCCTAGCAGGCAAAGCCGCCTTGGCTTGCGCCTATTGATCGTTGAGCAGCCGCTGATTGGACTTGGCGCATTGCGCCTGCTGGCGGCGCGCCTCCGGCAGGTTCTCCAGCTGCGCCGTGCAGGCGGCCAAGCTGGCGGCCTTGCTCAGCCGCATACGCGCTTCGCCATCGACCTCGATCAGGTAGGCGTGGTCATAACGGTCCTTGTCGTACCAGGAATCGATCAGCTGCTCACTGCGCACGCAGCGGTAATGCATCTGCACCGTGAAGCCCTGCATGCGGTCGCGCATAAAGATATGGTGGTAGCGCGCCCAGTCACGCTCGCGAATGCCCTGCAAGCGGGCTGCCTCGCAGTCTTCCAGGCGGGTGATATCGGGCTCGTGGAGGAAGATGCTCTGGGCGAAGTTGGAACCGCCTAGGTTGGCCGTCGCCAACAGATAAATCCGCTGCTCGGCGCCGTGGGCCAAACCGGCCAGGGTCGCCAGCAACAGAATCGATAACCTCAGCATGTCCATCTCCTTGAAAAGTGCGCAACCTAAACAAGGATACCCGGCCCGGCTATGGGTAAAAGCAAAAAGCCAGCGTAGCGCCGGCTTTTTGCTTAACGCGGATTAGCTTTAGAAGCTCTCGCCCTTGGCGGCCTTCTCCAGCAACAAGGCCGGCGGCAGGAAGCGTTCGCCGTACTGCTCGGCCAGGTACTGGGCGCGGGCGACGAAGTCCTGCACGCCGTACTGGTTGATAAACTGCAGCGCACCGCCGCTCCAGGCGGCGAAGCCGATGCCGAAGATCGAGCCGATATTGGCGTCGGCCACCGACTTCAACACGCCCTCCTCCACGCAGCGCACCGTCTCGATGGCCTGGATAAACAGGATGCGGTCGCGAACGTCCTCCTGGGAGATCTGAGCGTCGCTCTTTTCAAAGCGCGCCTTTAGCTCCGGCCACAGGTGCTTCTTGCCCCCCGCAGGGTAGTCATAGAAGCCGCTGCCTGCCGCCTTGCCCGGACGCTTATATTCGTTAAGCATCATGTCGATCACGGCGAAAGCCGGGTGCTCGGCAATGGATTTGCCCTCGGCGGCCAGGTCCTTCAGGGTCTGCTGGCGGATATGGTTCATCAGGCTCATCGACACTTCATCGCTGATCGCCAGCGGCCCCACCGGCATACCGGCCTTGCGCGCCTCGGTCTCGATCATCGCCGCGCTCACGCCCTCGCCCAGCATGGCGATGCCTTCGTTGGTAAAGGTGCCAAATACCCGCGAGGTGAAGAAGCCGCGGCTGTCGTTGACCACGATCGGCGTCTTGTTGATCTGCATCACGTAGTCAAAACCGCGTGCCAGGGTCTCATCGCTGGTCTGCTCGCCTTTGATGATTTCCACCAGGGGCATCTTGTCCACCGGGCTGAAGAAATGCAGGCCGATAAACTTGTCCTGGTTTTGCACCGCCGCGGCCAGGCCGGTGATCGGCAGGGTCGAGGTGTTGGAGGCGATCACCGCCCCCGGCAGCGCGGCGCTCTCGGCAGCAGCAGTGACCTTGGCCTTGAGCTCGCGGTCCTCGAACACCGCCTCGATGATCAGGTCGCAGCCCTCGAAGTCCGCCTCGCGGGCGCTCGGCTTGATCCGGGCGAGGATGCCATCGCGTTTCTCCGCGCTCATCTGGCCGCGGCCGACCTTCTTCTCCAGCAGCTTGGCCGAGTAGGCCTTGCCCTTTTCCGCCGCTTCCAGGGAAATATCCTTGAGCACCACCTCGATACCGGCCACCGCCGACACATAGGCGATACCGGCGCCCATCATGCCGGCGCCGAGCACCCCGACCTTCTTGGTCACGTAAGGCTCGAAGCCCTGGGGGCGCGAGCCGCCGGCGTTGATTTCATTGAGCTGGAACCAGAAGGTGCCGATCATGTTCTTCGCCACCTGGCCGCAGGTCAGCTCGGTGAAGTAGCGCGCCTCGATGATCTGCGCGGTGTCGAAGTCGACCTGGGCGCCCTCGACCGCGGCGCACATGATCTTCTCCGGCGCCGGGAAGCAGCCCTTGGTCTTGTCGCGCAGCACGCTCGGGGCGATGGCCAGCATCTGCGCCACGTTGGGGCTGCTCGGGGTGCCGCCGGGAATCTTGTAGCCTTTCTCGTCCCAGGGCTGCACGGCGCCGGGGTTGGCCAGAATCCAAGCGCGGGCCTTGGCCAGCAGGTCGTCCTTGTCGGAGGCCAGCTCGTGGATCAGCCCCGCCTTGAGCGCCGCCGCGGGGCGCACCTTCTTGCCTTCGGCCAGATACGGCAGGGCCTTTTCCAGGCCGAGCAGGCGCACCATGCGCACCACCCCACCGCCACCCGGCAGCAGGCCGAGGGTCACTTCCGGCAGGCCCAGTTGCACGCTGGAACTGTCCAGGGCAATACGCTGATGGCAAGCCAGGCAGATTTCCCAACCGCCGCCCAGGGCCGCGCCGTTGATCGCCGCTACCACCGGTTTGCCCAGGGTTTCCAGGCGGCGCAGCTGGCCCTTGATGCCCAGGACCATCTGGTAGAAGGCCGGGGCGTCGGCCTTGGTCACCTTGATCAGCTCATTGAGGTCGCCGCCGGCGAAGAAGGTCTTCTTCGCCGAGGTGATGATCACCCCAGCGATGGCGTCCTTTTCCGCTTCCAGACGGTCGATAATCTTGCCCATGGCTGCGCGGTACTGCGCGTTCATGGTGTTGGCGCTCTGGCCGGGCATGTCCATGGTCAGGACGACGATATTGTCCTGGCCTTTTTCGTAACGGATGGCGTCAGTCATTTTTCTTATCTCCGCCTCAAACTCGTTCAATGATGGTGGCGATACCCATGCCACCACCTACGCACAATGTGGCCAGGCCGTAGCGCAGCTGGCGCTTCTCCAGCTCGTCGAGCAAGGTGCCGAGGATGGCGCAACCGGTGGCGCCCAGCGGGTGGCCCATGGCGATGGAGCCGCCGTTGACGTTGACCTTGTCCTCGCTCACGCCCATGTCCTTCATAAATTTCATCACCACCGAGGCGAACGCTTCGTTGACCTCAAACAGATCGATGTCTTCAACGCTCAGCCCGGCCTTGGCCAGGGCCTTGCGCGTGGCCGGCGCGGGGCCGGTGAGCATGATGGTCGGGTCGGTGCTGGTTACCGCCGTGGCGACTATGCGCGCGCGCGGCTTGAGGCCCAGTTCCTTGCCCTTGGCCGCGCTGCCGATCAGCATCAGCGCCGAGCCGTCGACTATGCCGGAGCTGTTGCCCGGGGTATGCACGTGGTTGATCTGCTCGACATGGCTGTAAACCCGCAGTGCGGTGCTGTCGAAGCCCATCTGGCCCATCATCTCGAAGCTCGGCTTGAGCTTGCCCAGACCTTCGAGGGTGGAGTCGCCACGGATAAATTCGTCGTGGTCGAGCAACACTATGCCGTTCTGATCGGTCACCGGAATCAGTGATTTATTGAACGAGCCGTCCTTGCTGGCGCGGGCGGCCTTTTGCTGCGAGCGCAGGGCAAAGCTGTCGACATCGGTGCGGCTAAAGCCTTCCAGGGTGGCGATCAGGTCGGCGCCGATGCCCTGGGGAGTGAAATGGGTGTGCATATTGGTGGCCGGGTCCATCACCCAGGCGCCGCCGTCCGAGCCCATGGGGATGCGCGACATCGACTCGACGCCGCCGACCACCACCAGGTCCTCAAAACCGGAACGCACCTTCATCGCGCCGATATTCACCGCTTCCAGGCCCGAGGCGCAGAAACGGTTGAGCTGCACGCCCGACACGCTGACATCCCAGTCGGCAACCATGGCCGCAGTCTTGGCGATATCCGCGCCCTGGTCGCCCACCGGGGTCACGCAGCCCAGCACTATGTCATCGACCTGGCTGGTATCCAGGTTGTTGCGCGCTTGCAGCGCCTTGAGCAGGCCGGCGATCAGGTCGACCGGCTTGACGCTGTACAGCGCGCCGTCCTTCTTGCCTTTGCCGCGGGGCGTACGCAGTGCATCGAAAATAAATGCTTCGGTCATGGCGTCCTCAGACCTCCAGTGGAGGGTGGCAGGCGGCGCATATCGGGGGATTGCGCCTGTTCTTGTGGAGTAGGCCTACCATACGCCGCGCCTGCCCAGGCTCAATGACCGAAGTGCTCAGGGCTATTGACCACTGAGCTCAGACAAACGGTCATTCACTGGGCGAAGGCAAATAACCGCGTCTAGCTCAAGGGCCGCTGCCCCCTGCACGGGGCGCCTTCATAACCAGCAGCAACTAGCCCGGCTGCTCTAGCAATCAAGACTTCTATAGCCAGGGGCTGCGCGCTCCTAGTGTTACTTCAGGCACGCCGCTTGTTTGAAGCGCGAGGTGCCCAAGAGATGCCGCCGCCGGGTTTTGCCGGGACGGTTTGCACCAACCACCTTAGGCGTGACGCCGCCGCCCGCAGGCAGCAACAGCGAGCAGGGAATGCCACACCAAGAACAACAACAAGGTCAGTCGCCATGTTCAATCAAGCCAAGATTCGCCAGGCCAGCGTGATCGTGTTTGCCACCACCCTGATTCTGATTCTTCCCAACCTGACCCGTTTGGTCAGCTAAGCCGCCACCTGCCCTGCTGCCCCATTGCCGCCGTGGCGCGGCAATCCGCCCCAGGTCACCCCCGCGAACAGCGCTCCAGACCGCGCTGCAGTCACCGCCGGCAGTATGCTAGCGTGACTGCAACCCTCGTCTTGGAGCGCGCCATGCGTGTACTTATCGCCGCCATCGGCCTGATTGCCAGCCTGCCCTTATGGGCCGCCGAACTGAGCCTGGAACTAGGCGCCAAAAGCAAAAGCTGGAACAGCGCCGAACTGCTGGCCCACCCCCAGGCCCAACGGATCGAGATTGCCGCTGACGTCAGCTACAAACGCAGCATGCACTACCACGCCGTGCCCCTGGCCGTGCTGCTGCAAGGCGTGCAACCGGGCGACCATCTGCAACTGGTGGCCAGCGACGGCTTCGCCGCCGAACTGCCTGCCGCCCTCGCACTGAGCAAAAGCGGCAGCCAGGCCTGGCTGGCCATCGAAGACCCCGCGCAACCCTGGCCGCCCTTGGCCACAGGCAAACCCAGCGCCGGGCCATTCTATTTAGTCTGGCAAAACCCGGCCGCCAGCCAGATAAGCCCGGAGCAATGGCCATTCCAGCTGGCCAGCATCCGCAAACTGGCCCCAGTGGCGCAGCGCTTCCCACAACTGCTGCCGGCGGCAGATGCCAGCGCTGCGGTGCAGGCCGGCTTTGCCCAGTACCAGAAGAACTGCATGGCCTGCCATCGGCTAAATGGCGCGGGGGATTCGCAATTCGGCCCGGACCTGAATATTCCGCATAACCCGACCGAGTATTTCAGTGGCGACTTTCTAAACCGCTATATCCGTGACCCGCAGAGCCTGCGGCGCTGGCCGCAGGGCAAGATGCCGGGCTTTGCGGTTGAGGTGTTGAGTGACAAGGAACTCGCGGAGTTGATTGAGTATTTGGGGCATATGGTGGGGAGGAAGGTTGCGCCTTAATGGCTTCACCCTCGGGTAGGCAACACGGAAACGTCCCAGGTTTCCGGACGTTCTATTCTTTCACCGAGGCCTGAACCATTGCCTCGTTACTTCGCGAGAAGGTTTCTCAATATTGACGCAAGGAGAGAACAAATGACGTTTAAGCATGCAATGTTCATTTTGCTTTCAACGCTGCTGATATCAGGGGTGCCAGCGCTGGCCAACGCCGACTCGACGGTAGTAGTGCCTACAGCCGATCTCAAATGGAAGGACATGGGCAATGGTATAGCCGCCGCCACGGTTTCGGGCGATATGGAGAAAGGGCCTAGCCGGTTTTTCCTGAAGTATCCGGTGGGCCTGGTGACGCCCAACCACCATCACGAGGCGGATCATCATGCCACCCTGGTATCGGGTGCAGTCACGCTGACCGTGGAGGGCAAGGAGTACAAACTGGAGCCCGGCGCCTATTTCGCCCTGATCAACAAAGCCCCTCATATCGCCAAGGTCGAAGGCCAGGAAGAAGCGGTGTTCTTTATCCAGGCCGATGGGCCGTGGAACGTGGTGATGGAGCAATAGGCGCAGCAATCAAGCCTGCCCCTGCTGCGCGGCGCCCCTGCGCAGCCGGGCTGACGTTGTAGCCTGCCCCTCTCCCGCATGCGGGCGAGGGGCTATGGGCAGCCCTACTGCTGCTGTTGCGCCCGCAGCAGCGGCGCCACTTCAACCTGCGCATGCATCTGCTCGCAGCCGCCACCGCGGCGCATGCCGCGCACCGGGCAGGCGTCCAGGTAGTCCAGGCCCACGGCCAGTTTCAGATGCCGCTCCGGCTTGGCCAGGCAGTTGGTCACATCGAAGCTGTACCAGGCGTTATCCAGCCAGGCTTCGGCCCAGGCATGGCTGGCCAGGTGGTCTTCGCTGTCGGTAAACAGATAACCCGACACATAGCGCGCCGGTATGCCCAGGCTGCGGGCGCAGGCGAGAAAGGCGTGGGCGTGGTCCTGGCACACGCCCTTGCCGCCGGCGAAGGCTTGCGCGGCGCTGGTTTCCACCGCGGTGGCGCCCGGCTGGTAGCTGATATGGGCGTTGAGGGCGTGCATCAGGTCGATCAGGCCGTTGCGGTCCTGGCGGTTGTGGCTCTGCAGCCTGGCGAACTCGCGCAGAGCTTCATCAGCCTCGGTCAGGCGGGTAAAGCGCAGGAACGGCAAGGCCGACTGGCTTTCATGCTCGGCCTCGCGGGATTCGTCGATCTCCACCTGGCCGCGCGCGCCGATGACGATGGACTCGTGGGGCTCGTCCAGGGTCAGCACATGCAGGATATTGCCGTAGGGGTCGAGCTGGGCGCGCACCGGGCGCGGCAGGCTCAACTCCCAGCTAAGTACCTGCTGGCGCTCACTGTCGTGGGGGGTCAGGCGCAGGTACTGGATGCTGTTGCGCACCTGGTCTTCATAGCGGTAGGTGGTGTCGTGGCTGATGGACAGTCTCATGCGACCTCCAGATAGGACGTGTGGATGGCTTGGCCCAACTGGCGTACCAGCAGGATGAAATCGGTGAGCCAGGCGTGCAGGCCTTCGTCGAGCACTTCGTTGATGCTGGTGTAGCGCAGCCGCGCTTCCAGTTCGGCGGCCAGGCGCTGGGCCGGGCGACCGTTGTCGCCGGGCAGGCTGGCGAGCATCAGGCTGAGTTCGTCCATGCAGGCGCGCAGCGAACGCGGCACGTCGGCGCGCAGCAGCAACAGTTCGGAGACTTTGCGCGTACCGGGCGAGCCGCGGTAGATCTCGGCGAAGGCCTCGAACGAGGACAGCGCCCGCAGCAGCGCGGTCCACTGGTAGTAGCTGCGCGCGGGGCGGCCGTCGACTTCGTCGATATCCTCGCCGAGCATCTCGTAGCGCGCATCGAGCAGGCGCAGGGTGTTGTCGGCGCGTTCGATAAAGGTGCCCAGGCGGATAAAGCGGTAGGGGTCGCCGCGCATGATGGTGCCGAAGGTGGCGCCGCGGAACAGGTGCGAGCGCTCCTTGACCCACTCGCAGAAGCGGCTGATGCCATAACGGCTCAGGCCCTGCTCGGCGATGCCGCGAATCTCCAGCCAGGTGGCGTTGATGTTCTCCCACATATCCGCGGTGATCCGCCCGCGCACGGCGTGGGCGTTGCTGCGCGCGGCCTGCAGGCAGCAATAGATGCTCGCCGGGTTACTCGCATCCAGGGCGAAGAAATCCAGCATGCGCTCGGCATGCAGCGGGCCGTGGCGCTCCAGATAATCGTCCAGGGTGCCGGTGATCAGCAGCGGCAGGGCCAGTTCTTCCAGGCCATCGCCGCGGCCGTCCTGGGGCATCAGCGACAGCGAGTAGCTGACCTCGAGCATGCGCGCGAGGTTCTCGGCGCGTTCCAGATAACGCGACATCCAGTACAGATCGGAAGCAGTTCTCGACAACATGATTAGTCCTCCACCACCCAGGTGTCCTTGGTACCGCCGCCCTGCGACGAGTTGACCACCAGCGAGCCTTCGCGCAGCGCCACGCGGGTCAGGCCGCCGGGGACGATGCGGGTTTCCTTGCCGGACAGGACAAACGGCCGCAGGTCGATATGCCGTGGCGCTATACCGCGCTCGACAAAGGTCGGGCAGGTCGACAGGCACAGGGTCGGTTGGGCGATATAGGCCTCGGGCTTGGCGAGCAGGCGGGCGCGGAAGTTTTCGATTTCCGCCTTGCTGGCTGCGGGGCCAACCAGCATGCCGTAGCCGCCGGAGCCCTGGGTTTCCTTGACCACCAGGTGTTCCAGGTTGGCCAGCACATGGGACAGCTCGGCCGGTTTGCGGCACTGGAAGGTCGGCACGTTTTTCAGGATCGGCTCTTCATCCAGGTAGAAACGGATCATCTCGCCGACATAGGGGTAGATGGATTTGTCGTCCGCCACCCCGGTGCCGATGGCGTTGGCCAGCACCACATTGCCGCTGCGGTAGCAGGCCAGCAGGCCGGGCACGCCGAGCATGGAGTCCGGGTTGAAGGCCAGCGGGTCGAGGAAGGCGTCGTCGAGGCGGCGATAGACCACGTCCACCTGCTTGGCCCCGGCGGTGGTGCGCATAAAGAGTTTGTCGTCGCGCACGAACAGGTCCGCGCCCTCGACCAGCTCCACGCCCATTTCCCGGGCGAGGAAGGCGTGCTCGAAGTAGGCGCTGTTAAAACGCCCCGGGGTCAGCACCACCACGTTGGGGTTATCCAGCGGGCTGGAGCTTTTCAGCGTGTCGAGCAGCAGATTGGGGTAGTGATCGATCGGCGCCACGCGCTGGGCGGCGAACAGCTCGGGGAACAGGCGCATCATCATCTTGCGGTCTTCGAGCATATAGCTGACGCCGCTGGGGGTGCGCAGGTTGTCTTCCAGCACGTAGTAGCTGCCGTCGCCATCGCGCACCAGGTCGACCCCGGCGATATGGGCGTAAAGGTCGCGGTGCAGGTTGAGGCCCTGCATGGCGATCTGGTAGCCCTCGTTGGCCAGCACCTGCTCGGCGGGCACGATGCCGGCCTTGATGATGCGCTGCTCGTGGTAGAGGTCGGCGAGGAACATATTCAGCGCCTGCACGCGCTGGATGCAGCCGCGTTCGACGATGCGCCATTCGCTGGCGGGAATGCTGCGCGGGATGATGTCGAACGGGATCAGTCGCTCGGTGCCCTGGTCGTCACCGTACAGGGTGAAGGTGATGCCGGCGCGGTGGAACAGCAGGTCGGCTTCGCGACGACGCTGGGCCAGCAGTTCATCCGGTGTGTCGGCCAACCAGCGGGCAAAGGTTTGATAGTGCGGGCGGACAGCGCCACTCGCATCGTACATCTCGTCATAAAAGGTGCGGACCATGCCGTACTCCTTGTCACCCGGACATGGAGTCAGCTTTGCAAGGCCCGCGCCAGAGGCCATAAGCCATGCATATCAATGACTTGAGATAATTAACCGAGACCTGCGCACCAGGCCGGAGCGCATTGGTGACCCTATGGTCGCGCCGCGCGCCATTTTAAGGCGCGCTGCTTGGGTATGCTGTGGCTGCGCTCGTGACCGAGGCCTGCGCCGGTGCGCATAGCGCACCCTACCCCTTCACCCGGTGGCGTTAGCAGAGCCCGGCCAGTTGCAGCCAGTGGCGGTAGAAGCCTTCGGCCACGCGGTTGAGTTCGGCCACCTTGGCCGGCAAACCATCGAGCATCAGCGCCCTGCTCTGCTGACTGGGCTGGCTGTCGTCGAGCAGGTGG
This sequence comes from Pseudomonas sp., assembly GCA_036276395.1. Taxonomy (GTDB): domain Bacteria; phylum Pseudomonadota; class Gammaproteobacteria; order Pseudomonadales; family Pseudomonadaceae; genus Aquipseudomonas. The sequence continues at coordinate 5,116 of DASUOY010000054.1, read as the reverse complement.
TGCCAGTCGTCGAGCCATTCGCGCACCAAGGCCTCGGTCATTTCCGGGTGGCCCTGCAGGGCGAGAAGCTTGTCGCCCCAGGCGAAGGCCTGGTTGCTGCACCAGGGGCTGCTCAGCAGCGGCTGCGCCCCTGGGGGAATGGCGAAGCTGTCGCCGTGCCACTGGAACATCGGGAACTGCGCGGGCAAGTGCTGCAGCCAGGGGCTGGGCGCGGCCTGATCGAGCCGGCTCAGGGGCTGCCAGCCGCTTTCGGTGTAAGGCATGCGGCGGATCTCGGCGCCCAGGGCCTTGGCCAGCAACTGGCCGCCCAGACAGTGACCGATTAGCGGGATATCGCGGCGGATCAGATGCTGCAGCGCGGCCACTTCGGTCTGCAGCCAGGGCAGCGGGTCGTTCACGCTCATCGGCCCGCCCATGATGGCCACCGCCTTGGGCCGGTCCAGGTCGATACCGTCCAGCTCACCCAGATCGGCGCGCAACACGGCAAAGGCATGCCCGCCCTCCTCCAGCACCTTGGCCAGATGGGCCGGTGGGCAGTAGTCGATATGGGTGAAAATCAGAATATCGGTCATTGCGGGGAGCCTGCGGACTTGGCGCTAAAAGCGCCGAGTCTGAGGCAAAGCGCGATGTGGGTCGAGTCACTGAGCCGCGACACCGACCAGCCGTGGCTGGCCGATGCCCAGAGGGTCAGGGCTGCAGGTTTTTGATTTCCTGGGTAACGCCCCAACCATCCAGCTTGCCGCCCAGCGGCACCACCACCGACTCCAGGTCATGCTCGAAGTCGTCAATCCCATGGTAGGTGGCGAACATCACCTTGCTGACCTGCAGGTGCCACACCCCATCGTCACGCTCGGTCACCAGGGCGTGCAGTGATTCACCACGAAACTTGCGGGTCGCCATGCGGGCCCGTTCCTCGTCCGGGAAGATGGCGTAGAACTCGATTGGATGGAAGCTGGCAAAGTCGAAACCGCCTTCCTTCATCCGCCGTAAAACCCCGTTGCTGACATCATCGTGCAAGGCTGTGCTCATGAAGTGACCTCCTCAGGCGATGGACAAATTTACAGGACGCTAAAGAACCAACTAGGTGTCGATACTGCAGTGAAACGACCTGGTAAACGCTTTCCCATTGCTACCGCCAGAACATCAGCGGTGTTGCGGCACCAGTTGCAGTGCCGCCCGAGAATCAAGCGTGAAGCGGCTTGATATGTCATAAGCCAGACCTGAAGCCAGGGCTGGTCGACGCTGGCCTATTCAGAGCGAATAAGTCAGAGGCGTCACTTGCAGACTAGCCCTATAGCGGCGCCTTTGCCCAGCTAAAAATCCACAGGACACTTAGTCGCGGCTTAGCCAGGCCATAATCAGCCGGCTGAGCCAGGCCGGGGTCAGTTGCCCGGACCAGTACAGCAGCTTGAACTGCAGGCTGACCGGGCGATGCACCTGCGGGTTGTGGGCCTGTTGCCAGGCGGCCTGGGCGATATCCTCGGCGCTAAGCTTGACCCCCAGGCGGCGCAACACCGGGGCCTGGAACTGCTGATCGTTGAGCATAGGGGTACTGACAAAGGGCGGCATCAGGTCGCCGACCCGGATGCCGTGGCGCGCCCATTCCAGATTGAGCGCCTCGGTCAGGCCGCGCACGGCGAACTTGGACGCCGAGTAGCTGGCCATATCCGGCACGCCATAGACGCCGGAGGCCGAGCCCATATTGATCACCTGGGCAGCCGCGGTGGCCTTGAGGTAGGGAAAGGCGGCGTGAGTCATATTCAGCAGGCCCTGCACGTTGATCTGCAGGATGCGCGCATGCTCACTCAGTTCGACCTCCTCGAAATGGCCACAACGCAGAACGCCCGCGCTATTGAACAGCAGGCGCAGCTGGCCGCCATGCAAGGCGCAGAAGTCCGCCAGGGCGAGCTTGACCGCCGCCGGGTCGGTGACATCCAGTTCGGCATGCCAGACGTTACCCAGCTCCCCCGCCAGCTTGGCCAGCGCCTGGTGGTTGAGATCGAGCAGGCCCACCCGCCAGCCGTTCTGATGAAACAGGCGCGCGGTGGCGGCGCCAATCCCCGAGGCGGCTCCGGTGATCAGGATATTCTTCACTTAGCAGCCTCGCTCGCGGAGAAAGCTCACCACCTCGGCCAAGGCAAAGTCCGCCGCCTTGAGCAGGCCGGCGTGGGCCTGGAACACGTGCCATAAACCCGGATAACGCTGCAGGCGCACATCCACGCCGGCGGCCCTGGCCTTGTCGGCAAAGCGCAGGCTGTCGTTGCGCAGGATTTCATCCTCGCCCACCTGAATCAGCAGCGGCGCCAGGCCACGCAGATCAGCATACTGCGGCGACATGCCGGGATCGTCAGGCGCCAGCCCGGCCGGGCAATACAGCGCCAACGCCTGCGCCGCCCATTTTGGATGAAGCAGTGGGTCGCCCGCCGGCGGCTCGTGTGTCTGCGTGAAGGAAAAATCGGTAACCGGGGAGAAACACACCAGCGCCGCCGGTTGCGCCAAGCCCAGGTCGCGCAGGCGCAGGCTGGTGATCAGGCTCAGGTTGCCGCCGGCCGAGTCGCCGCCCAGCACTATCTGCTCAGGCTTGTAGCCTTGTTCGAGCAGCGCCTGGAACGCCGCCACGGCGTCCTCGCGGGCGGCCGGGTATTGATGTTCCGGGGCCAGGCGGTAATCCAGGGCGCACACCTCCATTTGTCCACGCTTGGCCAGGTGGGAGCAGATCGCCCGATGGGTGTTCGGCCCGCCGATCAGGTAGGCGCCGCCATGCAGGTACAGCAGCACGGTGCCACGCCCGCCTTGCGGCCTGTGCCACTCGCAGGGGCGCCCGCCCAGGGAGCCCGGCATGCGGGTGATGCCACGCGGCGCCGGGCTGACTGCGGTCAGCAGGCGCAACACCGCGCGCTGCCCGGCAATCGGCATCGGTGGGCGCACCAGGCCACGGAACAACAGGCGCAGGCCGCTGCGCAACACGCTGCGTAACAGCGCCTGCTCGGCCACTGGCGGGGTGAATTCAACGGGTGCATTCATAGTCATCGGGCTCCGGGGCACGGGTCAGGCGGCGGTAGGTAAAGGTGTAACCCGGCCAGTTGTTGGTGCTCTTGCCGGAGGCGGTTTTGTACCAGCTGGTGCAGCCCTGCTCCCATACCGTTCGATGTGAACTGGCCTGGATACGCTGGTTAAAGCGCTGCTGCACCTCGGCCTTGACGTCCAGATAGCGCAGGCCCTGGCTGTGCAGGGTGTCGATGCAGCCCAGCACATAGCGGAACTGGCTCTCCAGCATATAGATGATGGAGTTGTGGCCCAGGTTGGTATTGGGCCCATAGAGGATAAACAGGTTGGGGAAGCCGCTGACGCTGATGCCCTTGTACGCCTCGGCGCCCTCGCGCCAGGCCTGGTTGAGCTCACGCCCGCCCAGCCCGCGAATCTGCATGGGGGCGAGAAACTCCGTGGCGGTAAAGCCGGTGCCGTAGATCAGCACATCGCAGGGATGCATCTGACCATCGCGGGTGCGAATGCCTTGGGGAGTTACCGCCTCGATGGCGCTGTCGATCACCTGCACATTGGCCTGGGCCAGCGCCGGGTAGAAATCGTTGCTGATCAGGATGCGCTTGCAACCCATGGGGTAGTCCGGGCGCAGCTTGGCACGCAGCGCCGGGTCGCCGATCTGCCGGGCCAGGTGATGATCGAAGCTGAATCGCATCAGTTTCATCAGCCCGGGCATGCTGATAAAAGCCAGCGCCCGGGCTTCATGCTGGATGTACTTGAGCGCCCGGTCGATGCGCTGCAACCAGGGCAGACGACGCATCAGCGCCAGCTCCCACGGCCGATAAGCGCGGTCGGGCTTGGCCAGCACATAGGCCGGCGTGCGCTGGAACAGCTGCAGGTGCGCGACCTGGGGCTGGATCTGCGGGACGAATTGAATCGCCGAGGCGCCGCTGCCGATCACCGCCACACGCTTGCCGGCCAGATCCAGATCGTGCCGCCAGCGCGCCGAGTGAAAGGCCTCACCGGCAAACTGCTCAATCCCCGGCAATGCCGGATAGGCCGGCCGGTTAAGCTGGCCGCAGGCGCTGATCAGCACCTGGGCACAGAGTTCTTCGCCACTTCCCAGGGTCACCCGCCATAACGCGGCGGCGGCATCGAACGTGGCCGACGCCACCTCGGCGTTGCAGCGGATATGCGGACGCAGGCGGTATTTCGTCACGCAGTGCAGCAGATAGCCGTGGATCTCCGCCTGCGGCGCGAACTTGCGGCTCCAGTCGGTTTTCAGCTCGAAGGAAAACGAATAGAGGTGCGACGGCACATCACAGGCCGCGCCCGGGTAGCTGTTGTCGCGCCAGGTGCCACCGACCTCGGCGGCCTTTTCCAGCAAGAGAAAATCGCCGATGCCGGCCTTTTGCAACTGAATGGCCATGCCCAGGCCGCCAAAACCGCTGCCGATAATCAGCACCCGCAGTGGCGCATCAGGGTGGGAGTTGTTGTGCATTGTTGTATTCCCCCGGCGCAGTGGTGCGCCTGCCCGCATGCTACTTGCCTGGGCGCAGCTGGGCTATGCCCTCACCCTGGCGCCAGGGGCTGAGCGCGCGGCCGCTCAACAACGCCACGGACCAGCCGGTCACGGGAAAAAGCCCAGCCTAGAGCCTCGCAACAACCCGTCAATGGCATGGCGACAGTTTGTCGGCGCAACTGGCCTTTTGCCATTTAATCCGGCAGATTGGCGCTTTCGTCGGTAAAGTTCTAGGGTCTGTTGCCATTTCATTCACGGCCGCGCCGGAGCCTGTTTTAGCGCGAGGCAAGGCACGAGACACGAAGTTTGGTTGTTCCAAATGAGTGTCGAGAAACGCAGTATCGCGCTAAAACAGGCCCGGCCCTGCGGGTTGCGCGCAAAATCTCGCCATGCGGTGTTGGAGGACTTGGCAAGGGAACGACCATTACCTGCGCCCTCCGCCTAGCCTGGCGAGATTTTTCGCAGCAACGCGGCTCGCGACGAAACGGCAACAGACCCTAGCAAGCCATCCTCAATAATGCGCCGCAGTTTAGCCGGGGCCGCGGTCGAACCGACAGCCCGTGCTAGACTCGCGACCGTTTACCGTGCAATTCAACTCTCGGAAGCCCCATG
>DASUOY010000053.1:0-13872 GCA_036276395.1 Pseudomonas sp. | reverse complement strand
AGCCATCAAGCACCGATATCGCAACACGCCATAATGCGTGATCAGCAATCATCGGTCGCAAATATAACTGCTCAAGGCAGCGGACTAGCTCAGCTTTTCGGCGGAATTTTCATAGAGAAAGGGGCAAGATGTGAGAACGCTTATCACGCTAATTGTTACAAGCTTTGGGGTGTTAATCAGTCTTATGGGCTCCGCTCAGGAATCCGAACATCCAGAGCTGTTGAAGGTTCCGTTTGTAACTGGAGAGTACCGCCCGTATAGCTCGGAAACAATGCCGGATTTCGGCGCCACGACTGACTTGATCAGCTCCATATGCAACGCTGCTGGCATCCAACCCCTGTTCATCTTTTTACCTTGGAAGCGCGTCGAGTTAAATCTGCTGCAAGGCACAGCTTTCGGCGCTTTTCCCTATTCCGAAAACCCAGATCGCAAAACGCGTTTCGATTTTTCGGATGACCTGTATAGGGTCTCCTATTCGCTGATTTACCACGATGGCAATCCCAAGATCCATGGGCTATCAGGTAACGAGAATCTCCCTGACCTAAAGGATTTTAGATTTGGGATCATAGCAGGCTCATTTGCCGAGCCGAGACTGAAGGAGCTCGGAATTAAATACGATGCCGCGACGACTGTTGACCAATTAGTCGGGATGCTTCGGTTGAACAGGTTCGACTTCTACATTGATGATCAAGCGATAGTTTTCGACGCTGCCAGTCGTTTGTTCCCGGCTGAGGCAACCAGCTTCCATGCATTGCAAAACCCTTTTGCTGAACGCACGGCAAATGTCATGGTATCGAGGGCCTATCCGAATACGGCCGAGATCCTCAAGCGATTTAATATAGGTCTGGCCAAGATAAAGCAGACAGGCGAATACGATCGAATTCTCGCAAAGCACCATATGCTGACGGGGAAGTGAATCGCCCCTGTATTCGTAACACTCGGTGACCCTCCTGGCCGACAGCGGCCAGTCACAAAAGGCAGCTTTCGCCCAAAAAGCGGACTATCCCGCAGTGGTTTAACAGACCGCCGCTGAGGCTTGAAGATATCCACTAAAGATGGGGCGATTCAGACCTCAGGTACGGAACTGGGCGACGGCCTCGCGCAATTCATGTTCCAGGCTGGTCAGGTCATCGCTGGCCAGTACCACTTGTTGATTGGCTCCCGCGCAGCGTTCGGCTTCGTTGCGCACCTGCATAACGTTGCGACTGACCTCCTCGGCCACAATGCTCTGCTGCTCGGCGCTGGCCGCGTTCTGCTGGTTCATCTGTTCAATCAGCGACACCGCCCCGGTAATGCCGTCCAGAGCTGTGCTCACCTGGTCGGCGAGGGTCACGGTGTCTGCCATCAAGCTGCCACAGCCCTGGATCTGCGCAACGCTGTGTTGCGACAGTTGCTGCAGGCTGCCGACCAGGGTTTCTATTTCACGGGTCGACGCCTGGGTGCGCTGGGCCAGGGAACGCACCTCATCGGCCACCACGGCGAAGCCGCGGCCCTGCTCACCGGCCCGCGCGGCCTCGATTGCAGCATTAAGCGCAAGCAGGTTGGTCTGTTCGGCAACCGAGGTGATCACATCAACCACCGTACCGATGCGCCCGACCTGTTGCTGCAAGGAATGAATGGCCTGCTCGGATGCCGCCAACTCGGCAGCCAGACGGTGGATCTGCCCACTCGCCCGCTGCACGATCTGCTCGCCATAGCGCGCCTGGTGATCGGCCAGGCCGGCAGCCTGCGAAGCTTGCTCGGCGTTCTGCGCCACTTGCTGCACCGTGATAGCCATCTGTTGCATGGCCGCGGCAGCGTGCTCGGTCTCAACCCTCTGGCGTTGTGCGGCACCGTTGCTCTGGGCGCTGAACGAGCCCAGGGCCACTGTGGTTTGCCCAAGCCCGACCACACTGAGCCCAATGCGCGCCACCAACTGGCGCAAATTGGCCGTCATCTCCCCTACCGCCACCATCAACTGGCCCAACTCGTCACGCCGGCCAGTCATGCCAGCGGCTGCGCCACTCAGATCGCCCTGGGCGATACGCCGGGCAATCTGCAACACCTCATGCAGAGGCACGACAATCAGATGCCTGATAACCAGGGACGCCAGCAACGCCAACACGACGATCACCACAGCCCCCGCCGCCTGCAGCAGCATCACCGAACGGCCGCGCTCGTCCATCTGGCTGTTGCGCTCGGCGGCGGCCTGTTCGACCTGGCGCAGTACGGTTTGCGCCTGGGTATCCATCTGCAACGCCGTTTGTTTGCTCAATGTGCGGCTATCGCGGTAGCGCTGAAACGCCTGGCGATATTCCACCAGAGCCGCCAGGGCGGCGCTAAGGGACTCCTCGGAGTTCTCGTCCACCCGCCCCTGGAGCAACTCCAGGGCGTTGCTCATCTCCTCGGTCGACTCGCGCCAGTGTTTAAAGGCGGCCGGCTGCCCCGCCTGCACATAGAGGAACTCGCTATTGCGGGTGATCAGCAATTTGCGCTGCAGCGCCGAGGCCTGTTCGGCCAGGCTCAGTGGGTCCCCTTCCAGGGCCTGGCCACTGTTCAACACGCCACGCACCTGGTCATACATATCCAGCTCGACCATTTCGAACTGCAAGCGGGCCTGTTCGGCTTGCTCCTGCATATGCCTAAGCGCCTCTGCCGCCAGATGCTGATGGCCGACAAACTGCTCGAACAACTGCTGGTAGCCTTCGATGGATTGCTGCATGGCAACCAGCATCGATAAGTCATCGCCCGTGGTTTGCGCCTGCATGGCGCGAAACTGGCTTTCGAGTGCGCGCACCCGCTCCTCGACCTCCTGCGTGGCCGAGTCTGTGGGTTCAAGGGCATAGCGCCTCTCGGCATTGCGCAGCTGCAGAGTCAGGCGATTGACTTCCGCCATGGCGCTGACCTGGCGGCCGTGCTCGAGCAGGCTGGCCGTGGCATACAAGCCCTGGGCAATGGCGATGACCGCGAGCACGGACACCAGACCGAAACCGAGCAATAACTTCTGCCCCACCGAACAGTCGGCGAGCAGCCTGGCGATTGGCTTCAGCATTATTTTTATCCTTATGTCTGAAGGCGGGTTTCGTAGGGTGCGCCGCGCGCACCAGCGCCGGCTGCGGATTGTTGGTGCGCACAGCGCACCCTACCCATTGCATGCACTAGCTGGCCCCCAGCTCGTTAGCGCGCCGCTATTTCATCGAGCGCCACGACTATGCCGGCCAGGTAACGCTCCAGGCTGCCGGTCACCCGCCCAGGGTCGCGGTCGAGCAGGCGCTGGCGCACGAAGCGGTAGGCCAGGCGCTGTTTATGCAACGCCTTGGCCTGCTCCGGTAGCAGCGCCATCAGCTGGGTAAAGCCCTGTTCAATCGCCTGGTCCCGGGCGCTGAACTCGACCTCGGAATAGGCCAACGAGTGATCGCCGAGTACCCGTGCGCTGCGCGCCTGGGCGTGCAGCAACAGGCTGGCGATATCCAGGCTCTGGCGGTTGAGCAGGCGCACCACTGGGGCCAGATCGGCCTGCACCTGCTGATAGGCCGCGTCGCTCTGCCGATCCAGTTGCGCCCGGGTATCGAGCAAACCGATCAATAGCTGCGGGTAACGCGGCGCCTCGTCACGGCGCACGGCCTGCAAATCGGCCAGCCAGGCATTCAGGCTGGCCAGGGAGTCGCCCATCTCCACCGGCAGATCGAGTTGCAGCGCCAGGGCATCCAGGCGCTGCTGCGCTTCGCGCACGGTGGAGAGATGGCGCGCATCGGGCTGCGCGCGCGGGTCGGCATCGAAGTAGAGCAGCGCATTCACTGCCAGCAGGGTCGCCTGGCTACGCAGCTGCTGGTACTGCTGCGCAGGCGCGGCGGCCCAGAGGCTCGAGGACGCCAGCAACCACAGGCTCAGGCAGCCACCCTGCAGGGCGCGCATTCAGTTCACCCCGCCCGGCTGGACCAGGCTGACGGCTTCAGCCTTGGCAGCGAAGCGCTTCTGCGGCATCAGGAAATAGGCCAGGGCCGGCAGCAGGATCAGCGCGCCGAGCATGTTCATCAGGAACATAAAGGCCAGCAGGATGCCCATATCGGCCTGGAACTTGATCGGCGAGAACACCCAGGTGGCCACGGCAATCGCCAGGGTGATACCGGTCAGCACCACCACCTTGCCGGTAAACAGCAGCGCCCGGTAATAGGACTCGGACAGCGAATCGCCGGCGCGCATGCGCGCCAGGATCACGCTCAATACGTAGAGCGCGTAGTCGATGCCGATACCCACACCGAGAGCGATCACCGGCAGGGTGGCGACCTTGACGCCCATGCCCAGGCCGACCATCAGCGCCTCGGCGAGGATCGAGGTAAGCATCAGCGGCAGTATCGCCACCAGCACCGCGCGCCAGCTGCGGAAGGTGATCCAGCACAGCAGGATCACCGCGCCATAGACCCAATAGAGCATTTCCTGCATGGCCTGCTCGACCACGATATTGGTCGCCGCCTCGATCCCGGCTGAGCCTGCGGCGAGCATAAACTTCACCTCCGGCAACCGTTGCTCGGCGATAAAGGCTTCGCTGGTGGCCACTACCCGGCTCAGGGTCTCGGCCTTGTGGTCGGCGAGGTAAACGTACAGCGACAGCAGCGAACAGCCCTGGTTGAACAACTCGCGCGGGGCGCGGGTCTGTACCGCACCGAGGGCGCCGTCGTTGGGGGTCAGCTCGTACCACTTGAAGTTGCCTTCGTTGTAGCCGGCGCTGGCGATCTTGCTCAGCGCCGCCATGGAGTTGGTCGACTCCACCCCCGGCAGTTGCTCCAGGCGCCAGGCCAGTTGATCCACCGCCGACAGGGTGCTGTAGCGGGTGCACTGATCCTCGGGAGTGCGGATCATCACCACGAAGATGTCCGAGCTGGCGGCGTAGTTGTCGTTCATAAACTGCACGTCGCGGTTGTAGCGCGAATCGGCGCGCAGCTCCGGGGCGCCGGGATCGAGATCGCCGATCTGCAGCTGGCTGGATACCTGATTGCCAAACACCGCCAGCAGCAGGCCCAGCAGCACGGCTACGACGGCCCAGCTGCGGGTGGTAAAGCGGTCGAGCAGGCGCCACAGTGGGTGGCGGGCCACACCGGCGCGGTCATCCTGCTCGGCCTGCAGGCTGCGCTGCGCCGCTTGCGGGCTGACGCCGGTATAACTCAGGAGCACCGGCAGCAGCACCAGGTTGGTCAGGATCAGTACGGCAACGCCGATACTGGCGGTGATCGCCAGGTCCTGGATCACCTGGATCTCGATCACCATCAGCACGGCGAAACCCACCGCGTCGCTGATCAGCGCAGTCAGGCCGGCGAGAAACAGGCGGCGGAAGGTCAACCGCGCGGCGACCCAGGGCAGCATGCCGCGGCCGATGTCCTGCATGATGCCGTTCATCTTCTGCGAACCGTGGCTCATGCCGATGGCGAACACCAGGAACGGCACCAGAATCGAATAGGGATCCAGCTCGTAGCCCATGGCCGCGAGCAGGCCGACCTGCCAGAGCACGCCGACCAGCGAACAGAGCACCACCACGAAGGTGCTGCGCACGCAGCGGGTGTACCAGAACAGCACGGCGATGGTCACCGCCACCGCGGCGACGAAGAACAAGGCAACCTGCAGCAGCCCTTCGATCAGATCGCCGATCAGCTTGGTAAAGCCGGTGATATGGATGCGCACCTGCTCGTTCTGGTACTTGTCGCGCAGCGCCTCCAGGCGCCGCGAGAACTCGCCGGCATCCAGCGTTTTGCCGGTTTGCGGGTTGATCTCCAGCAGCGGCACGTAGATCACGCTGGACTTGAAGTTGGCCGCCACCAGTTGACCGATCTCGCCGGAGCGGGCGACGTTGGTACGCACCTCGTCCAGGCTGGCTGGCGAACCGTCGTAGCTGCCGGGAATGACCGTGCCGCCGTCCAGGCCGTCCTCGGTCACCGCGGTCCAGCGTGTGGTCGGCGTCCACAGCGACTTCATATAGGGCTTGTCGACGCCCGGCAGCAGGTAGATCTCATCGTTGAGCTTGGCCAGGGTGTCGAGGTACTCGGCGCTGAAGATATCGCCCTGCTCCGCCGTCACGGCGATGCGCAGGGCATTGCCCAGGCCGCTCAGCTCGCTACGCTCGGCGAGGAAATTGACCACGAAGGGATGCTTGGTGGGGATGGTTTTCTCGTAGCTGGCGTTGATGCCGATACTCGCGGCTTGCCAGCCGAGCACCAGGGTAGCCAACAGGCACAGCAGCATCACCCAGGGCCGGTGGTTGAAGATCAGCCGCTCTACCGGATTACCCGAGGCGCGGTCGAAGTCTTGCAGGTGGCCGACCATGCCGTGCATGGCGCTCGACGGTTTTTCGTATTTCACATCTGACTCCTAACGCTCATGGGCGAGCCGTGGCCTGGATTTCCTGGCGGGCGGACAAGCCGCCCAGACCGACGCTGGTCAGGCTGCCATCGGCCGCCTGGGCGACGGCGGCGACCGTCGCGCCCTGGTGGGTGCGGCGGTGTTCGAACTGCTTGCCGCTATCGCCGCTCAGCAGCAATGCGCCGCTCTGGCTGGCCAACAGCAGGCGGCCGTCGCTTAGCTCGATGCCGGCGGCCAGGGCCGATTCCACGCCAGTGTCCAACTGCTGCCAACTGTCGCCGCGGTCGCTCGACCACCAGGCGTTGCCGCGCAGACCGTAGGCCAGCAGGCCGCCGCTGCGGCTGGCCAACAAGCCGAAGAAACTGCCCTCGTAGGGCGACTCAAGTGCCTGAAAGGACTGCCCGCCATCGCTGGAACGCAGCAGCAAACCGCGCTCGCCGGCGATAAACAGCTGATCGCCCTGGGCGCGGATGGCGTACAGGTTGAGGCCCTCGGGGTTCTCCACCTGGCCCATCCTGGCTTGCCAGCTGGCGCCGCCATCCGTGGTGCGCAGGATCAGTCCGTAGGCACCGACCACGTAGCCGCGCTGACGGTCGCTGAAATACAGGTCGAGCAAGGGTTTGTCCGGGCCATCGGCAACCAGCCATTCGGCGGCCTTCAATAACCTGGCATCGCCGCCCAGCTGGGCCGAGGCCAGCGCCAGCTGCGCGGCCTGGATGCCGTCCAGCTGTTTGCTCCAGGTTTCGCCGCCGTCGCTGCTGTGCAGGACCACGCCCAGGTGCCCCACCGCCCAGCCCTGTTCGGCATCGACAAATTGCACCGAGGTCAGGCTGACGCTGGCCGGCACCTTGGCCTGCCGCCAGTTAGCCCCGGAGTCGTCCGAGAGCAGAATAATGCCGCGCTCGCCGACCGCCACCAGTCGCTCGCCGGCGCGGGTCACGGCCAGCAGCACCGCACGCGGCGCCTTGGCGCTCTGTAGCGCCGGCTGTTCGAGCAGAGGAATCTGCACGCTGGCCGTCGATTGCGCCATCGCCAAACTGGGCAGCAGCATCGCGCTCAATAGCAGGGGCAAGGCCCGGGTAAAGGAAAAAGTACCGATCATATGCGCTCCAACCACTGCAGAAGAATGAGCCAGACAACACGCCAGGGCCCTGGCCCTGGCGTGCCGGTAGGTGGCTTAGCGCATGCTGTCGCTGGCCATGGCGTCAGGGGTGAAGAACGACGCCGATGGGCGCGGATACGCCTGGTACTGCACCGACAGGTCGTTGGCCGCGGCGTTAAGGAAGTAGGCGCCGGTTTCCAGGTTGTAGCTGCCCCACATGACCTGGTTGGTCAGCACCGGCATTTCCGGCGCCAGCAGGGTCAGCGAGTAGTTATGCCGGCCAAGCTTGCCCTGGGCGTCGTAACCGTCGATCAACAGTACCTGCCAGGAGTCTTCGTCCACGTAGTAGGTACGCTTGGGCACCACATGGCGTTTGCCGGCCTTGAGGGTGGCCTCGACTACCCAGACGCGGTGCTTCTCCCAGCGCACCAGATCGGGGTTGAGAAAGCCCGGTTTGACCAGTTCGTCACTGCTGACCGCCGCGGCGCGGTTGTTGTTGTAGGGCACCAGCAATTCCTTCTTGCCGACCAGCTTGAGGTCGTGGCGGTCGGTCGGGCCGAAGATCATAAAGGCCTCGTCGAAGAAGCCGACGCCGGAAGTCACGAAGTCCGGGGTGTCATAGGCGACGTTCGGCGCGCGGCGCACCCGGCGCTGGCCAACCAGATATTGCCAGGCGCCACGTGCGCTCGGGTCCATGTCCCAGTGGGTCATCAGGCCCTCGCCGGCCTTGGACGACGGCAGCTCGGTGGCCAGCTTGCCGATCAGAAACTTGCCGCCATAGGTATCCAGGCTGCCTTCCTTGAAGTAGTAAGGGCTTTGGTACCAGAAGCTCGCGCGGGTGGCCTGTAGCTTCTTGCCGCCAGCGGTCATCAGCCAGGTATCGAAGGGCGCGTAGAAGGTGTCGGCGCCCTGCCAGGACAGGCGTTGGTTCCACAACACCTCGGCCCCGTTCTGCGGAATCGGGAAGGGAATGCCGCCGTAGGCACCGCTGACCTTCTCGGTGGCTACATCCAGAGTGGCGCGGGTGGCGTTCTGCATGGTGTTGTCGTACACCCACTGCGGCGCGGCGGCGCTGCGCTGGGTCGGATAGACGTCCAGGCGGTAGCCCGGGTACTTCTTCAACAGCACCTGAGTGCCCTCGGCCAACTGCTCGGCGTACTGCGCCATATTGCTCGCGCTGACCGAGAACAGCGGCTTGTCGGCGGCAAAGGGGTCGGCGCGCTTGTCGCCATTTTTGTAGCCAGCCGGGGCTTGGGTATAACCACCGGTCCAGGCCGGAATGCTGCCATCGGCGTTGCCGGCGCGTTCGCCGCCCAGGGGAGTGAGGTCGCTATTGAGTCGCGCGGCCTGGTCCGGGGAAACCGCGGCCTGCACCAGGCCGGAGCTCAACAAGGCAATGGCCAAGGCCGAAATACGCAAGGAAGATTTGCTTTGCATGGCGAATAAAACCTCTTATTAGAATGTGGTTTTCACGTAAACGGAGACGAAATCGCGGTCGGCCAGCGACTGCGCATAGCTGAAGTCGCCGTCTTCACGCAGCCCGGCGCCCTTCTTGCCGAAGAAGTTCACGTAGTTGACGCCGAAGTCCCAACGCTGCAGGTAGGTGGCCTTGAGCCCGACACTCCAGTCGCCGGCGTGGCTGTTGCCGAAACCGGCCTTGCTCACCGCCGAGGAACGCCCGTCGAGCACCACGCCGAAACCCACCGGCACGCTCAGGTCGAGGCCGTCTGCCACCTGGAAGTACGCCGGCTCAGCCAACACGCGCAGCGCCGTGGCGTCGCGGGTGGTGTTGGAGTCCAGCGCGGCGCGGTTGTCGGTCACGCTGAGGGTGCGGTTCCAGGCCAGCTCGGCGAGTACCGAGCCGCCATCCCACAGTGCATTGGGCGACAGCAGGTAGATGGTCGAGAGGTTGATATGCGCGGTCTTGCCCTTGGCATAGAGCGCGTCGCCGTCGTTGTCCGCGGCCACGCCGGGAAACACCACCTGCAGGTTGCTGACCAGCGGCGCGTCCCAACGCAGCGAGGCCTCGCCGGCGAAGTTGAACGGCCCGGAGGCGGTGGAGAAGCTGGCGCCGACGGTCTTGATATCTTCGGCAAACACCTGGCGGTAGGAGCTGAGGAATGGCAGGCCGGTGGCGCCGAACGCTGCGCCGTCCAGGTAGGCATAGAGGCCGCTGGGGGCCTTGTCGTGGTACTTGGCGGCATACAGGCCCAGTTCCAGCTCGGTGCCCTCCGGCTTGTAGCGCAGTTGCATGCCGCCCTGCCCGGAGTCCTTGGCTTCGATATCGCGGGCGTGCACGGTCTCGTTGCCGAACACCTGGGCCCAGGAGCCGGAGCCTTCGCCGATGCCATCGTTATCGCTCAGGTAGCTGCCCGCGCCCGGCAACGCGGAGCGCTCCCACTCGAACTGGTAGTAGGCGCCGACCGACAGCTGCGGGTTGATCTGCAACTGCCCCGACACCTGATTGACCGGCCGCAGGATCTCCTTGAACTGGGTGCCCGGCACGCTGAGCAGCTTGACGATATCGCTCGGTCCCTGGGCGTTGGCAATGCCGTTGCTGCCGTAGAACAGGCTCTCGCCGTAGATCAGGCTGTGCCGACCGAGGCGCAGGGTGCCCTGGCTCGACTCGCCAACGTTGCCGCGCACAAACACGAAGGCATCGAGAATCTCGGCGTCGCGCCCGTGCAGATCGCGGGTATCGTCGAGGAAGTCTTCCTGCAGGCGGCTGTCGGTGTCCTGGTTGTAGATATCGTCGTACCAGGCCGCGCCACTGATGCGCAGGCCATAGTTCTGGGTGCTCAGGTCCATTTCACTGAACAGATCCAGGCGATTGGAGACCAGGCCGCTGCTGAAGTTGTTATCGCCCTGGCTCTGGATATTCTGATAGAGCCCGCCGGCGGTCGGCGAGTTGGTCAGCTGGTCGTCGGCACCCTGCAGACGCCAGGCCTGGCTGTACTTGATGGTGTTATCCCAGCGCAACCGCCACTCACTATCGCCCAAGTCAAACTGCATGGCCTGGGTCTGGGAGGCCCAGCCGGCCAGACAAACCGATAACGCCAGGGCGGAACGCTTGAAGCCTGGGTAGCATCGAGAGTTGTGCATGTTGTCCCTCATTGTTTTTGTTGTTGGAAGCATGTTTGGGGGTATCACCGTTCGCGCTAGCGACCGGCAGTGGTTGCACGCAAATGCGTTGGCTGCGGCTCCTCGTTCAGAGGTAGGTGGACGCCAGGCCGCCATCCACCGCGATGTTCACGCCGTTGATCCAGCGCGACTCATCGGCGCAGAGAAAGGCGATTACCGGGGCGATCTCGTCGGCATAGGCCGGGCGCTTCATGCGATGGGCATCGGCCTGGGCCCGCTCGGCGCCGAGCATGGTTACGAATTCGTTGAGAATCGGGGTGAACACCGGGCCGGGGGCCACGCAGTTCATCCGCACCGAGGTGCGCATAAACCAGGGCTGCGCCTGGATCTGGGTCCAGACGATCAGCGCTTCCTTGAAGTACTGGTAGCAAGTCTGGTCAGCCACCGGGTTGTCGCGCAGCCAGGCTTCGCCTGCGGCGAACCCGCTGACCAGGCCGAGGGCGCGATGCAGTTCCAGACGCTGCGGCCATTCGGCGCCGAGCACCGAAGACACATTGACGATCGCCCCACCCTCGCGGATGCGCGGCAGCATGGCCTCGCTCAAATGGCGCAGGCCCAGGTAGTTGACCCGCGCCAGCAGCTGCGGATCGGCGGTGCCGGGCACCCCGGCGATATTGCACAGCCCATCGACCCGCGCCGGCAGTTGCTGCACGGCGGCATCGATGGCATCGGCATGGCTAAGGTCGGCCTGGACGAAGCCATCCAGGGTCAGGCTGGGTTCGTTGCGGTCCACGCCTATAACGGTGGCACCATGGGCACGCAGGGTTCTGGCAGTTTCGGCGCCGATGCCCGAGGAGACCCCGGTCACGACTATCGTCTTGTTGCTCAGCTTCATACGGATTTCCCGATTCAGTCGTGCTTGTGCTGCTGGCGCGAGGCGGCGACAGCCAAGCCATGTTGTTATTGCCGAATTAGTTAAAGTCGGTAACTAGTTCTAGCAATCGATATGCCATGTACTGACCACAACGGAGAAACCGCTCTAGCGCGCATATCTGCTCTGAATATCAGGAAAACTGGCCCGCTTAGCCAGGCTTGAGCCACCTTAAAAAAGTGATGATTTCAGTAAATTCATGCTGCACTATGCGGAATATGATTAATCCGATTAAGGGGTTTCCGATGGCGAACAAGTTGATCTCCCTGGCCGAACTCTCCCGCGGCACCCAGAAATCCCCCACCCGCGGCGCCATTGAGCAATTGCCGCCTGGTGCCTCGCCAACCCTGCAGGACCTGACCGAAGCCCTGCTGTTCAGCCCCGGCGACGGGCGCATCTGGCTGAATGGCGCGCGCATGCTGCTGATGCACAGCAGCGGCCTCGGTGCACTGCGCCGCGAGCTGATCGACAGCATGGGCCTGGCCCGCGCCCGCGGCATCATGCTGCGCACCGGCTACCACTGCGGCGCGCGAGATGCGGCCCTGGTCAGGGAGCGCTTCCCCGAGGCCGACACCCTGGCGATATTCGCCGCCGGGCCGATCATCCACGCCCTCGAAGGCGCGGTTAAGGTGGAGCCGGTGCACTTCGAATTCGATATGAACCTGGGCACCTATTACGGCGAATTTCTCTGGCATCACTCCAGCGAGGACGACGAACATATCGCCCAGTACGGCATCGGCACCGAGCCGGCCTGCTGGATGCAGACCGGCTACGCCACCGGCTACACCTCGGCCATGGTCGGTCGCCTGATCCTCTACCGCGAGGTGGAATGCCGCTCCACCGGCTCCAATACCTGCCGCCTGATCGGCAAACCCGTGGAGGAATGGGACGACGCCGAGGAGGAACTGGCCGACCTCAACGCCGAACCCTTCGTCGGTAGCGGCGCCAGCACGGCCGCAACCAAACCCAACGGCAAAAGCGCCGATAAGGGCGCCCTGCCGAGCAGTCTGCAGGCCGAGCCGGCAGCGACCCAGGACGGCGAGATGGTCGGCATCTCCTCGGCCTTCAACGCCGCCTGCCATATGCTGCGACGGGTCGCGCCGACCCAGGCGACCGTGCTGTTTACCGGTGAATCCGGGGTCGGCAAGGAAATGTTCGCGCGCATGCTGCACCGCATCAGTCCGCGTGCCGAGGAACCCTTTGTTGCCATCAACTGTGCCGCCATCCCGGAAAACCTGATGGAGTCGGAGCTGTTCGGCGTCGAGCGCGGCGCCTTTACCGGCGCCACCCAGTCCCGCGCAGGACGTTTCGAACGTGCCGATGGCGGCACCCTGTTTCTCGACGAGATCGCCACCCTCAGCCTGGTGGCCCAGGGCAAGCTATTGCGCGCCCTGCAGGAGGGCGAGGTCGAGCGGGTCGGCGGTAGCCGCACCTTAAAGGTCGATGTGCGGGTGGTCGCCGCAACCAACGTCGACCTGCGCGCCGCCGCCCAGCGCGGCGAGTTCCGCGAGGACCTGTTCTTTCGCCTCAATGTATTTCCGATCCACCTGCCGCCGCTGCGCGAACGCAAGGAGGATATCCCGCTGCTGATGACCCACTTCCTCCAGCGCTTTACCCAGCGCCACGGCAGGCAACTCAGCGGCTTTACCCCGCGCACCGCCGACACCCTGCTGGGCTACGACTTCCCCGGCAATATCCGCGAACTGCAGAACCTGGTGGAACGCGGCGTGATCAGCGCCCCAGACGGTGGCGCCATCGACCTGTCGCACCTGTTTACCAGCGGCGAACGCCTGGCCCAACCGATGTTCTCCATCGGCGTGCGCGGCCAACTGGCCGCAGCGCCCCATGACCAGGCGCAACCCCAGCAGGCCAGCAGCGCGTCCCCGGCCCGAGAGCCAGAAGCCCTGCACACGCTGCTCGGCGACAAGAACCTGAGTCAGCTGTCGCTGCAGGAGGTCGAAGACGCGATGATCGACCACTGCATGAGCGAAGCCAAAGGCAACGTCTCCGAAGCCGCCCGCCGCCTCGGCCTGACCCGCGCCCAGCTGTCCTATCGGCTGTCGCGCCGGTAGAAGAGTGAGTAACAAATCGCCCTGTAGGGTGCGCCGCGCGCACCAATTTCACCCCCAGACACGCCAGGGAAGGCTCGGCCTATCGCCGATAATTGGATCCATAAATGACATAACCAAGCTTTAAGTATCCTCCCTTCATGCCTTACCTCCCCTGTCAGCTCGATAAAACCTGCTTTACCGTTCGATAATCGGCCAGTAGTTACGCCGAACGCCTATTTTCACTTTGACACTCAGTTACGCCAGCGAGAACAATTGGATCCAATAAAAACAACCAAGGCCCACTCAGGAGAGCCTCCATGTTCCCGAAAAACACCTGGTATGTAGCCTGCACCCCGGATGAAATCGCCGAGACACCC
>DASUOY010000052.1:0-5853 GCA_036276395.1 Pseudomonas sp. | reverse complement strand
CACAGCGATGGCAGCGGCCGCCTGCTGATCCACAACCGCGGCCTCAACCCCTGCCAGAGCGGGCGCCTGGTGCGCACCCTGCTGGAGATGGAAACCTACCGCATGATGCTGCTCCTGGCGCTACCCCAGGCCAAGGCCATCGCGCCGCAGATCAAGGAGATGGAGCAGCAACTGGCCGCCGCCATCCTGCAGATCAACCAGATCCGCGACCTGGGCGACGAGCGCCGCCTGCTCGGCGAGCTGGGCAGCCTGGCGGCGCGGGTCGAACAGCTGATCGCCGCGCACAACTTCCGCTTCTCCGCCAGCCGCGCCTATCACGAGCTGATCATCAACCGCCTGGGCGAGTTGCGCGAACAGGAATGCCCCGGCCTGCAAACCTTCAGCGAATTTCTCCAGCGCCGCCTGACCCCCGCCTGGCGCACCAGCGAGGCCGCCGAACAGGGCCTGGGCGACCTGGCGCGGCGCATCGACAGGGCCAGCGAACTGCTGCGCACCCGTATCGACCTGACCATCGAAACCCAGAACCAGCAGCTGATGCAGGCCATGGACAAGCGCAGCCACCTGCAACTGCGCCTGCAACAGACGGTGGAAGGCCTGTCGGTGGCGGCCATCAGTTATTACCTGGTGGGCCTGTGCAAATACCTGGCGGAATCGGCCAAGGCCCTAGGCCTGATCGACAGCAGCACCCTGGCCACCGGCATCGCCGTGCCGCTGTGCGTCACCGCGGTATGGCTGGGCATGCGCAAACTCAAGCGCAGCCTGCATCTGCCCGGCGAGCACAGCTAAGCCCATGCTGCCGGCCGACGACGTAGCCGATGACGCCCAGCAGAACGCACACACCCGCGCGGTGGTGCAGCGCTACCACCTGAGCTGGAAGGCCCGCGACCTGGACGCGGTGATGGCGCTGTACCACCCCGATATCCAGTACCACGACTTCTACCAGCAGCGCTGCCTGGGCCATGCCGAGCTGCGCGACTATGTGCGCGCCAACCTGCCGCGCCAGCCGGACGAAGCCCTGGAGCATACCGACCGCATCCGCGTCGACGGCCATAGCGCCTTTATCCAGTACCGCATCAGCCTGCACGGCAGTGGCGGCCTGCTGGCGTTTCGTACCGGCGAGGCGATTACCGTGCGCGACGGCCTGATCTGGCGCATCCACGAGTACGCCACTCTGGTCCACGAAGAGCGGGAGAATCCTGCCCGGCCCGCCAGCCGCACGGCCACCAGCCGCCTGGGCCTGTCCCCGCGGCAGATCGGCCAGCTGGCCCATGACCTGCAGGACTATATCCAGCGCCAACAGCCCTATCTCGATCCCGAGCTAAGCCTGCAACAGGTCGCCGAGGCCACCGGCTACAGCCGCAACCAGATCTCCCACCTGCTCAACCAGGTGCTGGGGCAGAGCTTCTACCGCTATATCAACCAGCAGCGCCTGCAACACCTGCTCGCCACCCTGGATGCCGACAGCGACCTGCGCCGAGTCGACGAGCTGGCCTGCGCCGCCGGCTTCAATTCGCTCTCCAGCTTCTACAGCTGCTTTCGCCGGCATACCGGCCAGTCGCCCAAGGCCTATCTCAAGCAAATCTCCGTGCGCGCCCGCAAGCAAGACAAGCCCAGCGCCAGCGGCTAGTCTGCGCCCACCACAGCCTGCCGGAGCACCCCGATGAACCCCTGGCGCAACCTCAGCCTCTGGCTGGACCAGCTGGACGAACCCCTCGCCGCCCGCCCCAGCCTGACCCAGGACCTGCAGGCCGACGTGGCGATTATCGGCGCCGGCTACAGCGGCCTGTGGACCGCCTATTACCTCAAGCGCCAGGCGCCACAGCTACGCATCGTCATACTGGAAGCGCAGATCGCAGGCTTCGGCGCCTCCGGGCGCAATGGCGGCTGGCTGATGGGCAACCTGCTCGGCGAGGATCGCTTGCTCGCCGACCTGCCCAACCAGCAGCGCAGCGCCGCCTATCGGCTGCTGCACGGCATTCCCGATGAAGTGGCCAGCGTGCTGCAACGCGAAAACATCGCCTGCGACTACCGCAAGGCCGGCGTGCTCTATTGCGCGGCGCGCTACCCCGAGCAGCTGAGCAGCCTGCGCCAGCACCTGGCCGCCCTGCGCGCCCAGGGCCTGGATGAACAGGATTACCGCTGGCTGACCCCCTTCGATCTGGGCAAGCAACTGCAGCTGGCCAATGCCTACGGCGCCATCCATAGCCCGCACTGCGCCACCATCCAGCCGGCCAAACTGGCCCGCGGCCTGGCGCGCTGCGTGGTCGCCCAGGGCGTCGAACTCTACGAGCAGAGCCCGGTGATCGAATGGCAGCCCGGCCTGGTCCGCACCGAGCAGGGCAGCGTGCGCGCCGACTGGATAGTGCCGGCCGTGGAAGGCTACGCCGCCAGCCTGCCGCCCCTGGGCAAGCACCAGCTGGCGGTGCAAAGCCTGCTGGTGGCTACCGAACCGCTGCCCAAGGAGGTCTGGGCCGATATCGGCCTGGAGCGCGGCCAGGCCTTTAGCGAGAACAGCCGCCAGGTCACCTATGGCCAGCGCAGCGCCGACAACCGCCTGGTGTTTGGCGCCCGCGGCGGCTACCGCTTCGGCGGCAAACTGCGCACGGATTTCAACCTCAGCGAAGCCGAGCGCAACCTGCGCCGCTACCTGTTCGGCGAGCTATTCCCGCAGCTCAAGGACGTGCGCATCACTCACGCCTGGGGCGGCAACCTGGGCATGGCGCGGCGCTTTCGCCCGCATATGCTGATCGATCGGCAAAGCGGCATCGCCCTGTCCGGCGGCTATGGCGGCGAAGGAGTGGGCGCCAGCAACCTGGGCGGGCGCACCCTGGCCGACCTGATCCTGAGCCGCTCTAGCGAACTGACCAGCCAGCCCTGGGTGCTCGATGGCCAGACGATCAGCAGCCTGCCGCGCTGGGAGCCGGAACCGCTGCGCTGGCTCGGCTACAACGCGATCATCCAGAGCTTCGCCCATGAAGACCGGGTACTGGCCAACCCCCATAGCGCGCCCTGGCGGCGCAAGCTGGCCGGGCGCCTGGCCGGTCTGCTGCAGGGGCTTATGGGCTAGCAATCAGCCCAGATCCGCTACACGCGGATCTGTTGCTACATACGCCAGCGCACGCTGACCGAAACCGCGTTGCCCTCACTGCCGGAACCGGTCATGCCCTTGTAGCGGATATCCAGGCCCACGCCTGGGGCCAGGGCGTAATCGGCATGCAGATCCAGAAGCAGGCTGCTGTTGGGCAAGCGGGTGCCCTGTACCCTGAACGTCTGCCCCTCGGCGAGGCTCAGCTCCATCTCGGGGCGCAAGTCGCCCTGCAACTGGCGCCAGGCGAGCGAGCCATTGACGATCAGCTCACGCTCAAGCAGCCGATACTTCTGCTGCCCGCGCACCCCCATGGTCGAACTGAGCAGCTGGTTGACCTGGCTGGCCGCCGACAGCGCGGCGCTGCCACCGCTTTCGCGAAAGCCTTCGCTGCGCTGGTCGATGCTCACCACCCGGGCGAAAGGCTCGGCGTAGCCCCGCTCGCTTTCCAGGGTGCGAAAGGACAGCTCACTGAAAGCCTGGGCAATGCCGACGTTATAGCTGCTGGCCAGACGCTCCAGACCATCGACCAGTTCGACGCTGCGCCGGCCATCCATCTGGTGCTGGCTGTAGGTGGCTCCGGCGGAGAACTTCAGCTTGCCGCCGGGCAGAGGCAGCTGGTTGCCCAGATAGGTCGCGGAACGATAGGTGTCGGCGACGGCCTTGGAATCGCGCGAGCTCACGCCCAGTTGCTGGTCGCCATAGCCCAGGGCAATACCCATGCGCCAGGTGCCGAAAATCGGCCAATCGGTGCCCATCAGCAAGCCATCGTGATCCAGTATCACCAGGCCGGCATTGCCGTCATCGCTGCTGCGCTGATGACCGCTCTGCACCTGCACCCAGAACGGCAGCGCCTGGTCCGGCGAACTGAGATTGGTGTGCAGGTTATCCAGCGGCATCCAGGGCACGCCCAGATCGTCCAGCAGCAAGGCCGAGACGAAGCTGGCATGGGCATCGCCGGACAGGCTTTCATAGGCGGCAGGCACCCGATTGATGCTCAGGTTGATCAGGGTACGGTACACCTCATCACTTGGCGGCAGGCTGCTCGTCGAGGAGGCAAAGGCGAGCTGATTGGGCGTCAGGGCCAGGTCGGTGAAGGTGATGTCATTGCGCAGCAGGGTGAGAAATACCTCGTTGCTGCTGTAACTCAGGCTGGGATCGAGAAAGGCCAGGTTGCTGGTGACCGTATCGAACTGACCGATCAGCGTACTGCCGCTGCTGAGAATGCTGTAAGTCGTGCCCAGGCTGTACTCGCCACCGCTGGCCAGCACTTCGACTGTGCCCGCCAGGCTGGCCTGGCCGCTGACGATGATGTTGTCGGTATTGCCGGCGTCATCCACCTCCACCTTGTAGATCGAGGCGCTATCGAAACTCAGGTCGCCGTCGATAAACAGGGTGCCAATGGAGTTGCCCGGGGCCAGTATGCCGCCGGCATCCACCGTGACACCGCCGACGCTGCCACCACCACCCAGGGTCGCGCCGCTGCCGACCAGCACCGCTGACGACAGCGAGCCATTGACCAGCAGGGTGCCGCCCGTCACCGAGGTGGCGCCGCTGTAGCTGCTCTCGCTGGTGAGATTGAGAACGCCCGCGCCGCTCTTGGTCAGACCGCCGCTGCCGTCGATGCTGCCGCCGTAGCTGCCATCGCTGGCCATATCCAGGGTCAGCAAGGCGCTGCCCAGGCTGATGGCTCCGTTGCCACTAAGGGCGCTCATCGTCAGAGCGAAGTCATTCAGGTCCAGGGTGCCGTCATTCAGGGTATAGGCCGTATTGCTGACCAACCCGCCGGCCACGCCCTGGCGCAAGGTGCCGGCCTCGACCACAGTGCCGCCACTGTAGCTGTTGCCCCCGCTCAGGGTCAGGGTGCCGGCGCCTTGCTTGGTCAGTGCCCCGCTACCACTAAGCGCAGACGCCAGGGTCACATCGTTGCCATTGGTATCGAAGACGCCGCCACCGTCCTCCAGGGGATCAAGACGCCCGGATATATCGTCCGTATTACCAGTGGCCCACTGCAGGCCACCGCCATCGAGAATAACGGCGCCACCGCTCAGGCTGCTGGCGTCGGCAAAGTTGACCAATCCGCCCTCAATCCGCAGGGTACCATTGAAGACATCATCGTTAGAGCCACTCAGGCTCAGGATGCCGGTGCCGACCTTGATCATCCCGCCCGTGTAATCGCCGGATAAGGTGCCCGACAGCAGGGTCGAGAGGTTATTGCTACCCACGCGCAGGAACACCGAGCCCAGATTGAAATCCCCGTCACCCTCGATGGAGCCGGCACTGACCTCAGCCGTACCAAGAAACGACACAGAGCCACCCGCCTCGGTAATCAGCCGGGCATCACCCGCCGTGCTGTCGCCATAGAACTCAGTGCTGCCCCCATCCTTGTTGATGATGGTGGCGCTGCCCGCCGTGCTGCTGCCATTGAACACGGTGCTGCCATCCAGCTCGTTGGTGATGGTCGCACTGCCTGCCGTACTCTGGTTGAAAAAAACGGTCGTGGCGTCATTGATATTGGTGATGCTGGAATTGGCCGCCGTGCTGTCGTCGTTAAAGGTGACGGTGCCGGTGGTGTTGTCGACCGTGGCGGTGCCGGCACTGCTTTGGTCATTGAAGATAAGGATATCGCCCTCGTTGTCTATGACCGCATCGCCCGCCGACTCGCTGCCATTAAACTCAAGCGCCTGGCTGCTGGCCGCCAGCAGCGCCAAGCTCAAACCACTAAGCAATACGACGCCACAACGACCGCCTAGCAGGCGCGCCTTCTG
>DASUOY010000051.1:0-7973 GCA_036276395.1 Pseudomonas sp. | reverse complement strand
GCCGCAACGCTGCCGATGCGCGAGCCCTTCTTGCTCCCCTGCGGCGTTACTCCCATCGCGAACCCGCCAAAGACCGAACCGCCATGCCGATCCGCCACTGCATCGTCCACCTGATCGACAAGAAACCCGATGGCAGCCCTGCCGTGCTGCACGCCCGCGACAGCGAGCTGAGCGCCTCGCAGGCCATGGAGAACCTGCTGGCCGACCTCAACGAGAGCTACAACGCCAAGCAGGGTAAGGCCTGGGGCCTGTTCCACGAGGAGTCCGGTGCCTACCCCTTCAGCGGCTGGCTGAAGAGCTATCTGGATGGCGAGCAGGATTTCACCGCCTTCAGTCGTCAGGCCGTGGAACAGCTGCAGAAGCTGATGGAGGAATCCAACCTGTCCACCGGCGGCCACGTGCTGCTGGCGCACTACCAGCAGGGCATGACCGACTACCTGGCCATCGCCCTGCTGCACCACAGCGAAGGCGTGGCGGTGACCGAGGCGCTGGACGTGACCCCGGCCAAGCACCTGGACCTCGGCCAGCTGCACCTGGCGGCGCGGATCAATATTTCCGAGTGGCGCAACAACGCCAACTCCAAGCAGTACATCTCCTTTATCAAGGGCAAGAACGGCAAGAAGGTCTCGGAATACTTCCGCGACTTTATCGGCTGCCAGGAAGGCGTCGATGGCCCAGGGGAAACCCGCACCCTGCTGAAAGCCTTCAGCGATTTCGTTGAAAGTGAAGACCTGCCCGAAGAGCAGGCCCGCGAGAAGACCAAGACCTTGGTCAGCTATGCCGCAAACCAGGCCAAGCAAGGCGAGCCGATCACTCTCGACGAGCTATCCGGACTGATCGACGAAGAACGGCCCAAGGCCTTCTTTGATCATATCCGCAACAAGGATTACGGCATGGCTCCGGAATTTCCGGCGGACAAACGCACCCTCAGCCAGTTTCAGCGCTTTACCGGGCGCGCCGAAGGCCTGTCGATCAGCTTCGAGGCGCACCTGCTCGGCTCCAAGATCGAATACGACGAAAGCACTGACACCCTGGTGATCCGCAACCTGCCGACCCAGTTGACCGACCAGCTCAAGCGCCGCAAAAACTAAGCATGGGCCGCCTGCCGGACAACCTGTTGGATGCCTGTCGGTGCAATCCCGACGCGCCATTTGCCCAGGACCCGGCGCGGGATTTCGGCCTGCGCAAGCACGATGCGCAGCTGGCCCTGGATGAGTTGCGGCCCTGGCTCAATCGCCAACAGCGCATGCTCTGGGCCAACCGCCGCGATGCCCTGCTGCTGATCCTGCAGGGCACCGACTGCGCGGGCAAGGATGGGGTGATCCGCAAGGTGATCAGCGCTTTCGATCCCCAGGGCGTACGCATTCACAGCTTTCAGCAACCCGATGCCTGCGAGCAGCGCCATGACTTTCTCTGGCGCTATCAACGCCGCCTGCCACAGCCCGGACTGCTTGGCGTATTCAACCGCAGCTATTACGAAGGACTGGTCAGCGACCCGCTGGATGGCCTGTGCAGTGCCATGGACCTGCCGGCCCGGCAACTGGCCATAGCCGCGCTGGAGCAGCAGTTGCGGCAACAGCGCGTACACCCGCTGAAATGCTTTCTGCATATCGGCAAAGGCGAACAGCACCAGCGTCTGCGCGAGCGCCTGGAGCAGCCGCAGAAGCGCTGGAAGCTGCACCTAAGCGACCTGCAGGCCTACCACGAGTACGAGCTGCGCCAGCAGTGCTGGGCCGAACAGCTGCGCGCCAGCCACAGCGCCGAGGCGCCCTGGTATGTGATCCCGGCTGACCATCGCTGGCTGCGCGACTGGCTGGTGGCCAGCCTGTTGGCCCGGGAGCTGGAACAGCTGCAACTGGACTGGCCGGATGGCCCGCCGCCCTTTAGTCTGGACGACCTGGATCAGGCCAAGGAATGCCCATGAAAAAGATCATCCTGCTGCTCGCCGCCCTGGCGCTCTACCAGCACTGGGATCGCCTGCAACTCTGGCTGCAACCGGTGCAGGCCAACCGCCCAGGCGAAGTGGTGCTCTACGCCACCCAGTGGTGCGGTTACTGCGCCAAGGCCCGGGAACTGCTGGCGGCCGACCAGGTGGCCTACCGCGAAGTCGATATCGAGAACGACCCTGCCGGCGAAGCGGCCTTCAAGGCCCTGGGCGGGCGCGGCGTGCCCCTGCTGAATATCAAGGGCACCCTTATTCACGGCTACGACCCGCAGGCCATGCGCGCCGCGTACTGACTCCAGGCGGCCCCGGGCGATGACGCCTGGGCTAGAGTCAAAGGCTAGATGCCGCCGAGAGCAGCCCCATGCAGTGCCCCAGCAAGCCGTTATGCCCGTTGCCGCGCGCCCGCCCCTGGTGCGCATGGGCAGCACTGTGCCTGGGACTGCTGTGCGGTGCAGCCGCCACGGCCTCTGAGCTGCCGCCACCGCAGGTGCTGCGCAGCGACAGCGGACGCTTCGTGGCCGCCAATAGCGAGTTCACCCTGCTGCATGAGATGGGCCATCTGCTGATCGCCGAACTGGACCTGCCGGTGCTCGGCCGCGAGGAAGACGCCGCTGACCAGCTTGGTTTTATCAGCCTGTTTATCTCGTACGGGCGCCAGCACGACGCCGACTTCTACGCCAAGTTGCTGGATATCGCCGATTACTGGCGCCTGGAATGGCGGCGGACAAAGCCTGAGCACGAAGAAGTGCATGCCTGGGCCAGCCATGGTCTCGATGCCCAACGCTTCTACAACCTGGCCTGCCTGATCTACGGCAGCGACCCGGATCAGCTGGAATGGGTGCCCAAGGTCACCGAGCTACCGGTGGAACGCGCGCTCTATTGCGATCAGGAGTATGCCCAGGTGCGCAAGGCCCTGGCCTGGGTCGAGCAGCAGCACGGCCGCACGGCGGGCGAGCCGCTGCGCCATCGCATCCAGGTGATCTACGATCAGCCCAGCCTGCGCCTGGAGGATGGCCAGCGCCTGCTGGAGCAGATCCGCCGCTCGGGCGAGGTGGAGGCCATCGCCGCCCGGGCCAGCGAGACCTATCGCCTGCCCCGCGACCTGGTGCTGCGCCTGAGCAACTGTGGCGCGCCGGATGCCTGGTATAGCCGCACTGGCGGCGAACTGGTGCTGTGCTACGAACGTCTGGCTTATTTCCAGACGCTCGCCGCGCAACTGCCGCACCTGCGCCAGGCCCCGCGACCAGCGCTATGCCAGGCCTGCCGCTAGGCCTAACGCGCCTCGATACGAAAGCCCAAGCGCGGGAAGTGCACATGCACGGTGCCGGCGCGTTCGTCTTCGCGGCGCAGGATCAGCTGCTCATGGCCGCTGAAGACCAACTCGCCTTCCACCGCATCGACACCATAATCGACGGCCGCAATCGCCACCCGCTGGCCGACGACAAAGCCGTTGGGGTCGCTCAGGGCATCATCCGGCAAAGCCGCCGGAGTGGCCTCGCGGGCAATCGCAACGGCCTCTTCGCCGCTCATTTCGCTGGGGGCGCCATGGCCGAAGCCGAGCACGCGCTCCAGCCAGGCGGCCACCGCCGGGTAGGCATCGACCAGCGGCGCGGTCACCGGGGTGGCACGCAGGAACCACAGCGGGTGGGCCATGGCGAAGTCGGCCAGGGATGGCTCGCCGAAGAGGAAGTCGCCCGGCTCGCGCTCCAGTTGCTGCTGCAGTCGCGCCATCAGGGTTGGCCACTGGTGCTTGGCCTGCTCAAGCGGAATACGCGTCGCCTGGCCGCCGCTGAACAGGGTCGAACGGTCGGCGATAAAGGCCTTGAGGATTTCCGGCGGCAGCTTGCCGAAGCGCGCGGCGATGGACTCCGGCTGAAACACCAGGCTGACCGCGTGCAGGAAAATCTGCGCGTCGGCCCACTGGGCGAAGCTGGCGACATTGAATTCCTGGCCCTCGGGATACAACGCCGGGGTGGCCTTTTCCGCCTCCAAGCGGCGGGCGATCAATGCGGTATCGCAGTAGATATCGGCGCCCACCTGCAGCACCGGGGTCTTGCGGTAGCCGCCGGTGAGAGCGGTCAGATCCGGCTTGGGCATCACCGCCGGGATCATCACCGAACGCCAGGACAGTTGCTTGAAGCCGAGCATCAAGCGCGCCTTTTCGGCAAAGGGCGAGGTCGGGTAGTGGTGCAGGATCAACTCGTGCATAGCAGGCTCCGCAATTGATGAAGTAAGGCAGCAGATTAACCGCACCGGCCGCAGCGGCCTACCCGCTTAGCCTGATGCCGCGTTATCAACCCCGGCGATAACAGTCGTGCTCGCCACCAGGGCCTCCTTGGCAACCTTGCCCAGAGCCTTGATCGCCCGCTCGCGACGCAGCGCATCGCCCTTGCTGGCGCAGGCCTCGGTGTAGACCAGGGCCTGGGCCGGGCTTGAGTGAAAAAACCGCGCACCCTTGCCGCTCTGATGCTTGGCGAAGCGCTTGTGCGGATCGTCGCTGATGCCGCAATACAGCGCGCCATTGACCGCCCGCACCAGATAGACAAACCAGGCTTTGGCGGGAGGCGCAGTAGAAGAATCGGGCATCAGTCGAATCGGCAGACAATTTTAGACGGCCGCCGAGCTTAACAGAGACAGCCTCATCGATTCTTCTGGAAAGCCGCCAACCCTTTGGCCGCCTGCTGGCGAATGGCGTTTTGCACAAGGGGCGTCCAGCCCAGCAACAGGCCCTTGAGGCCCAGGGCCTGGCCGGCCCAGCGCCACAGATCGAAGCGGTCGCGGTGCTCGATGATCTTGCCATCGCGGAAGGTGAAACTGGCCTCGATATGGTTGACCACCGTATTGCCGGTCTGGCTGAAGGTATAGCGGGCAACCCAACGCGCCCGTCCGGAGTGCTCATCCGCCGCCACGCCTTCGAAGGTCAGGGAAAACCCCTGGGCCTTGGCGCAGAGCATGCGCCACATATCGCCGGCATCGCGGCCGCGCAGGTCGGTAAATACCGGATCGCTGAAGCGCACGTCAGCGGCATAGCAACTGGCCATGGTTTCGGCATCCAGTTGCTGAAAGGCCTGGTAGAAACGGCTGATCAACTCGGCATTGGCATGGCTCATGGGCAGAACTCCGAATGGGGACTGCAGCCAGTATTGCCCGAAAAACCCGGCGGCGCGATTGGCGTAAAAGACAGCTTTGTGTCAATAATCGCCAATCATTTCCCGAGCTACCCTCATGCTGACGATCGCGCTGTATATCTGCCGGCACACCGTCTGCTCCAGCCTGAGCATGGCCATGGATGCCTTTGCCCTGGCCAACCGCCTGGCCGAGCGACCGCTGTTCAGGCTGCAGCGCGTTAGCCTGGATGGGCAAGCGGTAGACCTGGGCTTTGCCCTGGTTCAGGTCGATGGCGACCTGCATCTCGCCGAGACCGCCGACCTGGTGCTACTGCCGGCCAGCGGCAGCGCCATCGACGAACTGCTCGCGGACAACGCCGCACTGCTGCCCTGGCTGGCACAACGCCCGGCCCGCCAGCAACTCGCCAGTCTGTGCAGCGGCGCCTTTCTGCTGGCCGGCGCCGGCGTGCTCGATGGTCGCCGCGCCACCACCCATTGGGCCCTGGCCGGCCAGTTCCGCCAGCGCTTTGCCCGGGTCGAGTTGCAGATCGAGCAACTGCTTTGCCAGGACGGCAACCTGCTCAGCTCCGGCGGCGCCCATGCCGGCCTCGACCTGTGCCTGCACCTGATCGGCCAGCACGGCGGCGAGTGGCTGGCGCAGCAGGTGGCCAACGCACTGGTGTTCGATACCCAGCGCGGTCGCCAGTCGCGCTATGCCCCGCTGCTGCCGCCGCTGACCAGCCACGACAACCAGCTCGCGCCGCTGCTGCAGTGGATGCACCGCCACCATGGCGAAGCCATCGACCTGCAGCGCCTGGCGGCGCAGGCCAACTGCTCGTCGCGCACCCTGCTGCGACGCTTCAAGGCCAGCACCGGGCTGACGCCCAACGATTACCTGCAACGCCTGCGCATCAGCGCCGCGCAGCGCGCCCTGCGCCAACCCACCGCGTCTCTGGAACAGATTGCCGCGCAGGTCGGTTATGCCGACCGCGCCACCTTTGCCAAGCTGTTCAAGCAGCTATGCGGAGAAACCCCGGGGGCATTTCGCAGGCGCATGCGCCAATCGACCTAAGCGCACGCCCCACCCCACGAAAAACAGCTGACATAAAAAAGGGAGCCCTAGGGCTCCCTTTCTCGTAACAGCTATGACTCAGTGGATGATCTGGCTGAGGAACAGCTTGGTGCGCTCGTTCTGCGGGTTGGTGAAGAAGGCGTTGGGCTCGTTCTGCTCGACGATCTCGCCCTTGTCCATAAAGATCACTCGGTTCGCCACGGTGCGGGCAAAGCCCATTTCGTGGGTTACGCAGAGCATGGTCATGCCGTCTTCGGCCAGGCCGATCATGGTATCCAGCACTTCCTTGACCATTTCCGGGTCGAGAGCCGAGGTCGGCTCGTCGAACAGCATGATCTTCGGCTTCATGCACAGCGCCCGGGCGATCGCCACGCGCTGCTGCTGGCCGCCGGAGAGCTGGCCCGGGAACTTGTTAGCCTGCTCGGGAATACGCACACGCTCAAGAAAGTGCATGGCAATTTCCTCGGCCTTGCGCTTGGGCATCTTGCGCACCCACATGGGCGCCAGGGTGCAGTTCTGCAACACGGTCAGGTGCGGGAACAGGTTGAAGTGCTGGAACACCATGCCCACTTCGCGGCGCACGGCCTCGATGTGCTTGAGGTCGTGGGTCAGCTCGGTGCCGTCGACTATGATGCGGCCCTGCTGGTGCTCTTCCAGGCGGTTGAGGCAGCGGATGGTGGTCGACTTGCCGGAACCGGACGGCCCGCACAGCACGATACGCTCACCGGCCTGCACGTTGAGGTTGATGTCTTTGAGCACATGGAACTGACCGTACCATTTGTGCACGCCCTGCATCTGGATCATGCCTTCGGCAGGCGCAGGCTGTTTGATTGCTTCACTCATGGGTTAGCTCCTAACGCTTGTGGCCAGTGTCCAGCTTGCGCTCCAGATGTTGGGAGTAGCGGGACATACCAAAACAGAAAATCCAGAAAATCAGCGCGGCGAACACGTAGCCTTCAGTGGCCATGCCCAGCCAAGCCGGATCGGTGGTGGCTTGTTTGATGCTGTTGAGCAGGTCGAACAAGCCGATGATGATCACCAGGCTGGTGTCCTTGAACAGCGCGATAAAGGTGTTGACGATGCCGGGGATCACCAGCTTCAGGGCTTGCGGCAGGATCACCAGGCCCATCATCCGCCAGTAGCCCAGGCCCATGGCCGCGGCGGCTTCGTACTGCCCTTTGGGAATGGCCTGCAGGCCACCGCGCACTACTTCGGCGATATAGGCCGACTGGAACAGGATCACCCCGATCAGCGCACGCATCAGCTTGTCGAACGACAACCCCTCGGGCAGGAACAGCGGCAGCATCACCGAGGACATAAACAGCACGGTGATCAGCGGCACACCACGCCAGAACTCGATAAAGGTCACGCAGATCACCCGGATCGCCGGCATGTCCGAGCGCCTTCCCAGCGCCAGCAAAATGCCCAGCGGCAAGGCCCCGACTATGCCCACCGCGGCGATCACCAGGGTCAGCATCAGACCGCCCCACTGGCTGGTCGCCACGGTCGACAGGCCGAAGAAACCGCCATGCAGCAGCCAGAACGCCAGCAGCGGATAGACCACCAGGAAGCTCAGGCCGTAAAGGGCCTTGCGCGGCATCTGCGGGATAAACAGCGGCGCGGCGCCGATAATCGCCAGCCACAGAGTGGTATCCACCCGCCAACGCAGCTCGCTCGGGTAGAAGCCGTACATAAACTGGCCAAAGCGCTGCTGCACGAACACCCAGCAGGCTCCGCCGCTGGTGCAGTCTTCCCGGGTCGTGCCGACCCAGTCGGCGTCGATCAGGGCCCACTGCACCAGCGGTGGAATGATCAACCACACCAGATAGGCGGCGAACAGGGTCAGCAG
>DASUOY010000050.1:0-2213 GCA_036276395.1 Pseudomonas sp. | reverse complement strand
CACTGTGCGGGTCGTCCATGGCGACCTTCAGCTCATCATTCATGGCCACCACATGGGGGGCGTTCATCGCGGTGCGGGTGGCGCGGGGGGCGAAGTAGAGAACCTTCACCTGGGTGTCGGCCAGCTCGCGGCGCAGCGCCTCGGAGAAACCGCGCAGGGCGAACTTGCTGGCGCAGTAGGCGCTGAAGCCGGGGTAGCCGATGGAGCCGAAGGTCGAACCGAGGTTGACCAGCAGCGCGCGCTTTTGTTGGCGCAGCAGCGGCAGCAGGCGGTGAGTTAGCTGCAGGGTGGCGGTGACGTTGAGTTCGATCAGCTCGGCGATGGCGCCTTCGTCATGCTGCTCCAGCAGGCCGAAGTGATTGACCCCGGCGGCATTGATCAGGCAGTTGATGCCGCCGAAGCGCTGCGCCGCGGCGAGCACCGCCTCGCGGCCGCTGCGCTGACGGATATCGGCCGCCACCACCATGACCTTGCCGGCGTGGGCCTGGGCCAGGGCCTGCAAGGCCTCGGTTTGCCGGCCGACCAGCAGCAGCTGCGCGCCTTCGGCCAGCAAGGCGGCAACCAGCGCCTGGCCGATGCCGCCGCTGGCGCCGGTGATCACGGCGCGGCATTCAGACGGTTTCATTGCGCCCCCGATACGCTAAGCGGCAGGCTGCGGAACATATCGCCGTACAGGCGGTAGACCACCTTGGCGGTGTGCACCACGGCGGCCTTGTCATCGTCGTTGTCGAGCTGGTTCATCAGGCGCTTGAAGAACTCGATATGTTCCAGATCCAGGCTGCCGTGGGAACTCAGGTAGCTGAAGGCCTTGTTCGGCAGTTGCAGCTTGTCCTGGATCACCCCGGCCACCTGGGTGGCCAGGGCGATGCTGGTGCCTTCCAGCACCTGGACCATGCCGAAGAAGCTCACCGGGTTGTGCCGGGCGATGCGGTCGTAGACGTAGCTGACCATCAGCTCGGTGGGCAGCCTGGGCGTGCCCTGGCGCACGGCCTCCTTATCCGCACCGCAGGTGGCGATGTCGTTGAGCACCCATTCCTGATGGCCCTTTTCTTCGTCGATATATTCGGCGATGGCCTCGCGCAGCCACTCCAGGCGTTCCGGCAAACGCGCGCCGCAGGCCATCAGCAGTGGCACGGTGTGTTTGACGTGGTGGTAGGCCTCGGTCAGAAACTCCACATAGCTGTGCAGGCTGACGCTGCCGGCCATGGCCTGGGCAATGATCGGCGCGCTGAGCAGGTAGTCGCGCTCAATGGCGGTTTGTTCAAGCAGGGATTCATAGAAGCTCATCAGGCATCTCCGTAGCAGGATTCGGTGGCCATCAACTGCTCGATGGCGCTTTGGTAGTGGTTGAGCAGGGCGTTGCGGCGCAGGCGGCCATTGCTGGTGGCCAGCTCGTTAGCGCTGCTGAAAGGCTGTGCGGCGCGCAGCCAGTGGTGCACTCGGGCGTAATCGGGCAGGGCCAGGTTGGCCGCGGCGACTGCCTCGGCAAGCTGCTGGTCGCTGATATGGGCGAAGCGCGGCACCAGTACGGCGACATTGCCCGGCAGGGCCTCGCCATGCAGCCAGGCCTGGGCGATCGGCAGCTGCTGCACCAGTTCGGCCTCGACCCATTCCGGGTTGACGTTGCGGCCGAAGGCGGTGATGAACTGGTGTTTCTTGCGCCCGTGCAGCACAAGGTATTTGCCGTCGAAATGGCCCAGGTCGCCAGTGCCCAGCCACTCTTCATCGGTTACAGGTTCGCCCAGATAACCCTGCAGACGCGGGCCTTTGACCAGTACTTCGCCGTCCGCGCCCAGGCGCAGCTGCAAGTGCGGCAGCGGCTGGCCGACGCTGCCGATGCGGCGGTGTTCCGGGGTGTTCAGGCACACCACCGAGGCGCATTCAGACAGGCCGTAACCCTCGAATACCGGTAGCCCCAGGGCATCGGCGCGCTGCAGCAGTTGGCTGGCCACACGGCCACCGCCGACCGCGATAAAGCGCAGGCTGTCCGGCAGCGGCAGGCCGCGCTCGGCCGCGCTGACCAGGGCCAGCAGCAACTGCGGCAGCAGGATCAGGCTATGGGGCTGCGCCTGGGCCAGGGCGCCGAGAAAGCGCGGCAGGTCGAACTGGCTGGCGCCTAGCAGGCCAATCTGCGCCATCGGCATCAGCTCGATCTGCGCTCCGGCCAGCAGCGGGGCATAAACGCCGGCGATATTTTCCAGCAGGGTGGCCAA
>DASUOY010000049.1:0-3568 GCA_036276395.1 Pseudomonas sp. | reverse complement strand
GGCGGCTCTCGTCCTTGGTTTCGAAGTCGTACCAATACTTGCCGCGCACGAACACACCGGTATCGCGGTATTTCAATTCCAGGTCATGAATACCCTTGAAGATCTTCGAGAAGGTTTCGCCCTTCTTGAAGTTCAAGCGATTGTCATCACTGGTCGAGGCCGCAGCAGTACCGCCATTGATGGTGCCTATCAGCTCAGGATCGGCACTACGAGTTGACCAACTGGCGCCGACCGACAGGGCCGAGTCGAACTGCCCTTCGATTTCGCCGATGTTGAAGGTCACAGCCTGGGCCGGCGCAATGCCGCCCAAAGCGACAGCCACGGCCAGTGCGCAGGGCTGGAAGTAGGCATGTCTTGTTCTTGTTGTCATGCGGCTCTCCTGGAAAGCGGGGTTTCATGTAGAGGCCACAAGCTACTCAGCCGCCTGATGCGGGATAAGCGCCCGAAAGAGGTATTCAAAGGCTCGCTCGAAAGAGTGAATGCGGCTCTAGCCAGGGTGATTGCCGGCCAGCCATGACGCGGCGCAATAGGCGGCCATAGCCCCGATGAATGGCCGCCAAGCCCGGCACGCCGGGGCCTGTAGCGCGCAGCAGACCGCGCCCGCACGGGCCTGGCGGGCACGGGCCAGGCACATCGTAGCGATTTCAATACGGCGTAATGAAAGCGACACAAAGCTGCCAAGCCGCGACATCAGTGCCCTGCCCGCCGGGATCGCCCGCCAGCACCGGGCTCTTGTATCGAAATCGCTACACAGGATGACAACAAAAAGTCAGGATAAATTTATAAGCCATTGTTTTTATTGGTTTATTTTATAATGGCATCCACTTTGCTATGGTCTTTGCACACCCGCTCGCCACCCCGCGCGAGCCCCGCACATCGCCCCCAGCAGAAAGGGCGAGTCACCACCCTTGAGGAGTTCACATGAGCGAATTGCGTTTTACCGTCGAGCACGAATGGCTGCGTCAGGATGCCGATGGTCTGGTTACCGTGGGCATCACCGCCTATGCCCAGGAAGCCCTGGGTGACGTGGTATTCGTGCAGTTGCCGGAAGCCCAGAGCTACGCTGAAGGCGCTGAAGTGGCCGTGCTGGAGTCGGTAAAAGCCGCGAGCAATATCGCCATGCCGCTGGACGGTGAGGTGGTCGAGGTCAATGGCGAGCTAGAATCCAGCCCTGAGCTGGTCAACGAAGATCCCCTGGGCAAGGGTTGGTTCTTCCGTTTCCGTCCGGCCAATGCCAGCGCGGTAGCCGACCTGCTCGACCAGGCCGCCTACGAGCGCCTGCTCAACGCCAATGCTGACGCCTGAGAGATTGTGATGACCAAGCTGACCACCCAGAACGAATTTATCGCCCGCCATATCGGCCCGCGTGACGCCGATACCGCTGCCATGCTCGAACTGCTGGGCTACGCCAGCATCGACGCGCTGACCGATAACGTCATCCCTGACAGCATCAAGGGCACCAGCGTGCTGGGTGCTCAGCCGGGCCTGTCGGAAGCCGACGCTCTGGCCAAGATCAAGACCATCGCGGCCAAGAACCAGCAGTTCAAGACCTATATCGGTCAGGGCTACTACGGCACCCTGACGCCGAGCCCGATCCTGCGCAACCTGCTGGAAAACCCGGCCTGGTACACCGCCTACACCCCGTACCAGCCGGAAATTTCCCAGGGTCGCCTGGAATCCTTGCTGAACTTCCAGACCCTGATCAGCGACCTTACCGGTATGCAGATCGCCAACGCCTCGCTGCTGGATGAGGCCACTGCTGCTGCCGAAGCCATGACCTTCTGCAAACGCCTGTCGAAGAACAAGGCCAGCAACGCCTTCTTTGCTTCCCAGCACTGCCATCCGCAGACCCTCGACGTGCTGCGCACCCGTGCCGAACCGCTGGGCATCATCGTTGAGATCGGCGACGAAGCCGCGATTACCGACGCCAGCGCCTACTTCGGTGCGCTGCTGCAATACCCGGCGAGCAATGGCGATATCTTCGACTACCGCGAGCTGGTCGAGCGCCTCCATGCCGCCGGCGCCCTGGTTGCCGTCGCCGCTGACCTGCTGGCCCTGACCCTGCTCACTCCACCGGGCGAGTTCGGTGCCGACGTGGCCCTGGGCAGCGCGCAGCGTTTCGGTGTGCCGCTGGGCTTCGGTGGCCCGCACGCCGCCTACTTCGCCACCCGCGATGCGTTCAAGCGTGATATGCCAGGCCGTCTGGTCGGTATGTCGATCGACCGTTTCGGCAAGCCGGCCCTGCGTCTGGCCATGCAGACCCGCGAGCAACATATCCGCCGCGAGAAGGCCACCAGTAACATCTGTACCGCCCAGGTGCTGCTGGCCAACATCGCCAGCATGTACGCCGTGTACCACGGCCCGAAAGGCCTGACCCAGATCGCCCAGCGCGTGCACCAGTTCACCGCGATTCTGGCCAAGGGCCTGCGCGCCCTGGGTTACAGCGTCGAGCAGGAATTCTTCTTCGACACCCTGACCCTGGCCACCGGCGGCAAGACCGCTGCCCTGCACGCCGCTGCGCGCAAGGCCGGGATCAACCTGCGTGAAATCGACGGCGAGCGCCTGGGTCTGTCCCTGGATGAAACCAGCGACCAGGCCGCAGTCGAAGCGCTGCTGGCGGTATTCGCCGAGGGCAAGGCTGTTCCAGCCTTCGCCGAGCTGGCGGCCGGTGTCATTGCCCAGCTGCCAAAAGGTCTGCTGCGCGAAAGCGAAATCCTCACTCACCCGGTATTCAATCGCTACCATTCGGAAACCGAGTTAATGCGCTATCTGCGCAAGCTGGCCGACAAGGACCTGGCGCTGGACCGCAGCATGATTCCGCTGGGCTCCTGCACCATGAAGCTCAACGCCGCCAGCGAAATGATCCCGGTGACCTGGGCCGAGTTCGGCAACCTGCACCCCTTCGCCCCGGCCGAACAAAGCCAGGGTTACACCCAACTGACCACCGAACTGGAAGCCATGCTCTGCGCGGCCACCGGTTACGACGGCATCTCCCTGCAGCCTAACGCCGGTTCCCAGGGCGAGTACGCCGGTCTGCTGGCGATCCGCGCCTATCACCAGAGCCGCGGCGATGATCAGCGCGATATCTGCCTGATCCCGCAATCGGCCCACGGCACCAACCCGGCCACCGCCAGCATGGCCGGTATGCGCGTGGTGGTGACCGCCTGCGACAGCAGCGGCAACGTCGACATCGCCGACCTCAAGGCCAAGGCCGAAGAGCATAAAGAGCGTCTGGCCGCGATCATGATCACCTACCCGTCGACCCACGGCGTGTTCGAGGAAGGCATCCGCGAAATCTGCGACATCATCCACGCCAACGGCGGCCAGGTTTACATCGACGGCGCCAACATGAACGCCATGGTCGGCCTCTGCGCCCCGGGCAAGTTCGGCGGCGACGTCTCGCACCTGAACCTGCACAAGACCTTCTGCATCCCCCACGGCGGTGGCGGCCCAGGCGTCGGCCCGATTGGTGTTAAAGAACACCTGATTCCGTTCCTGCCCGGTCACGGCCATATGGCCCGTAAGGAAGGTGCGGTCAGCGCCGCGCCGTTCGGCAGCGCCAGCATCC
>DASUOY010000048.1:0-7173 GCA_036276395.1 Pseudomonas sp. | reverse complement strand
GACTTCAAGCTGATTGCCGACAGCCTGCCGCTCTACGCTGGCGGCGTGCTGGTGACCTTCAAACTGCTGCTGATTGCCCTCGCGCTGGGCCTGGCGCTGGCCATTCCATTGGCGCTGCTGCGCGTCTCGCGCACGCCCTGGCTCAACGGCCCGGCCTGGATATACACCTATGTGATCCGCGGCACGCCGATGCTGGTCCAGCTGTTTTTGATCTACTACGGTCTGGCCCAGTTCGAGTCCGTAAGGGAAAGTTTCCTCTGGCCATATTTCTCCAGCGCCACCTTCTGCGCCTGCCTGGCGTTTGCCATCAACACCAGCGCCTACTCGGCGGAAATTCTCGCCGGCAGCCTTAAGGCCACGCCCTATGGCGAGATCGAGGCGGCCAGGGCCGTGGGCATGTCGCGCTTTACCCTGTACCGCCGCATCCTGCTGCCGTCGGCCCTGCGCCGGGCGCTGCCGCAGTACAGCAATGAAGTGATCATGATGCTGCACACCACGTCGCTGGCATCGATCGTCACCCTGATCGATATCACCGGCGCGGCGCGCACCATCAGCTCGCGCTACTACATGCCGTTCGAGGCCTTTATCACCGCCGGGCTGTTCTACCTGGTGCTGACTTTTCTCCTGGTGCGCCTGTTCAAGCTGGCCGAAGGTCGCTGGCTGGCCCACCTGGCACCGCGCAAGAACTAAGGGAACGCCATGGAACATATTCAGCACCTGCTGCCCTGGAGCGCCGTGGGCACCGAGCGCCGGCTCTCGGTGTTTCGTTTTGGCAGCGGCCCGCGCAAGGCCTATATCCAGGCCTCCCTGCATGCCGACGAGCTACCGGGTATGCGCGTGGCGGTTGAACTCAAGCGCCATCTGGCGGACCTGGAGCAACAGGGCCGTCTGAACGGCGTAATCGAACTGGTGCCGGTGGCCAACCCGATTGGCCTGGGGCAGATGTTTCAGGCTACACACCAGGGCCGCTTCGACCTGGCCAGCGGGCAGAACTTCAACCGCGACTTTCCCGCACTGGCCGAGCTGATTGCGCCGCAGCTGGAAGGCCGCCTGGGCGACGACGCCCAGGCCAATGTGAGGTTGATTCGCCGCCTGATGATTGAGGCCATTGCCGCACTACCGCCGGCCAGATCGGAGCTGGACGGCCTGCGCCGCCTGCTGCTGCAACAGGCCTGCGACGCCGATGTGGTGCTCGACCTGCACTGCGATTTCGAGTCGATCATGTTGCTCTACGCCCTGCCCCAACATTGGCCCAGCCTGCAACCTTTGGCCGCCCGCCTGCGCGCCGGCGCGGTGTTGCTGGCCGAGGACAGCGGCGGCAACTCCTTCGATGAAGCCTGCGCCGTACCCTGGCTGCGCCTGGCCGAGCGTTACCCGCAGGCGCCTATTCCGCTGGCCTGTATGGCCACCACCATCGAGCTGCGCGGCATGGCCGATACCGATCGCACTCAGG
Organism: Pseudomonas sp.; assembly: GCA_036276395.1. Taxonomy (GTDB): domain Bacteria; phylum Pseudomonadota; class Gammaproteobacteria; order Pseudomonadales; family Pseudomonadaceae; genus Aquipseudomonas. The sequence goes on along the minus strand of DASUOY010000048.1, from coordinate 5,720 downwards.
CCCAGCACAGTGCCGATGACATTCTCGGCTTTCTCGCCGACCAAGGCCTGATCAGCGGCGACTGGCCTGCCGTGCCGTTCAGTTGCTGCGCAGCCACGCCCTTTGCCGGCGCCCAGTACGCCTACGCGCCGCACCCCGGCGTGGTGAGTTTTCTGCAACCGCTAGGGGCGCGGGTAAAGGTCGGCGACCCGCTGTTCGAGGTGATCGACCCGCTAAGCGATCAGCGCTCCGTGGTGCACGCCACGACCCCAGGAATCCTCTACGCCCGCGAACGCCTGCGCTATGCCCAGCCCGGCCTGTGGCTGGCCAAGGTCGCAGGCCTGCAACCGATTCGCCAGGGCCGCCTGCTTACCGACTAACAACAAGAGAATCCGCTGCCATGTACACCTTGCAAATCGACAACCTGTACAAACGCTATGGCACCCATGAGGTGCTCAAGGGCGTGTCCCTGACGGCCAAGGCCGGCGATGTCACCAGCATCATCGGCTCCAGCGGCTCGGGCAAGAGCACCTTCCTGCGCTGCATCAACCTGCTGGAGCAACCGCACAGCGGGCGCATCCTGCTCAATAACGAAGAGCTCAAGCTGCAACCGAGCCGAGCTAGCGGCGCACTCAAGGCCAGCGATAGCAAACAGCTGCAACGCATGCGCTCGCGCCTGGCCATGGTCTTTCAGCACTTCAACCTGTGGTCGCATATGAGCGCCCTGGACAACGTGATGGAAGCGCCGGTGCATGTACTGGGCATGAACAAGCTAGAAGCCCGGGAGAAAGCCGAACACTACCTGGCGAAAGTCGGCGTCGCCCATCGCAAGGACGCCTACCCCGCACATATGAGTGGCGGTGAGCAGCAGCGCGTAGCCATCGCCCGTGCCCTGGCGATGGAACCGGAGGTCATGCTGTTTGACGAGCCAACCTCGGCGCTGGACCCGGAACTGGTCGGCGAGGTGCTCAAGGTTATGCGCGATCTGGCCGAGGAAGGCCGCACCATGGTGGTGGTCACCCACGAAATGGGTTTTGCCCGCGAGGTGTCCAACCAGTTGCTGTTCCTTCATCAGGGCCGCGTCGAAGAAAGCGGCTGCCCGCGCGAGGTGCTGGCCCAGCCCAAGTCCGAGCGTTTGCAGCAGTTTCTCGCCGGTAGCCTGAAATAAGCGGCGCCGGCTGGCCGACCGCGCGCAGTGCCACAGCCGCGGTCGGCTTCGGATACACTTCAGCCGCAATGACCCAGGCCCGCCACGACCCGGCGCGCACGCCCAATCCTTCAACGTGCTGAAAGCCCATCCATGCCGACTTCTGCCAAGAACGTAACTGTCTACGCCGCCCCGGTGATGCGCAAACTGGCGGAAATCGCCCCGCACCTGCAGCCCTCGCTGCGCAAGGTGGCCGACTTTATCCTGCGTCATCCGTTGAAAGCCGCGACCCTGACCATCGAGGAAATGGCGGTGGAAACCGCCACCTCGGCGGCCGCCGTCAACCGTCTGGCCAAGGCCATCGACCTGGGCGGCTATACCGGGCTGAAAGCCGAGCTGGTCAGCACCCTGCAGCAGATGGTGTCGCCGGTGGACAAGCTGCGCAATGAACTGGCGCATCGCCCGGATGGCACCTTCGGCCTGCACGAGCAGGTGCAGATCGCCAGCAGCAACCTGGCTACCGCCGGGGCCAATAACAGCGCGGACACCTTCGAAGCCTTCGTTACTTGCCTGATCCAGGCGCGCAAGATCTATATCCTCGGCTTCGGTAACAGCGCCTATATGGCCGGCCTGGCAGCGGCCAACCTGGTGCCGTTCTGCGCCGATGCCACGGCGGTGAGCATGGAAGGCGGCAACGAAAACGCCGCCTACCGCCTGGCGGCCATCACCGAACAGGACGTGCTGCTGTCGATCTCCCTGCCGCGCTATTCCCTCGACACCCTGCAACTGTCGCGCTTTGCCAGCGAACGCGGCGCGACCGTGCTGGCAATCACCGACTCGCCCGCCTCGCCGCTGACCACCATCGCCAAACACGCGCTGTTTGCCCCCGCCGATCACCCGGTGCTGATCAGCTCCAACACCTCGGTGCTGGCGCTGATCGAAGGCCTGGTCGCCGGCGTGATGGCGCGCAACAAGGAAGCCGTGCAACTGGCCGCCGAGCTGACCGAAAGCGTGATGTCCTACCTGCATGTAGCGGGCAGCGACAAGCCAGTGCGCAAGCCGATCAAGCGCCGCGCGGGCAATAAGCCGCGGCCAACCACTCCCTGATCATCCCGGCAGATCAATGCTTTGCGCCATCTGCCGGCGCAGGACTGCGAATCAGCGCGCCGGCCTTAACGCAGCGAGGTCATGTCCTGACTGATAATGACCTCAACCCGCCGATTCATCTGCCGGCCTGATGCCGATTCATTGCCTGCCACCGGCATGCTCTCGCCTTTACCGGAAGCGCCCAGGCGGCTTGGGGAGACGCCCTGGCTGGTGAGGTAATGCATCACCGAATCGGCGCGCCGCTGCGACAGACTCAGGTTCGCCTCCTCGCCGCCGACGTTGTCGGTATGCCCTTCAATCAGTACCTTGCGCTCAGGATGCTGGCCGAGAAAAATCGCCAGCTTGCCGAGGTTGTTCGCCGTGCCCGCACGCAACTCGGCGCGCCCGGTGGCGAAGAGCAGATCGCCCAGGGTCATAACCAGGCCACGCTCGGTTTCCTTGGCATTCAACTCGTCAATTTGGCGCTGCAGCTGGCTGTTCTGCTGCTGCGCCTGGTCGGCCTCGCGGGTGCGTGAATCCAGGCGCGCGCCTTCGCGCTGCTCGCTAAGGGTTTTGCGCTGGTCTTCATAGAAGCGCGTCTGCGCCAGGGCCATGGCAATTTCCACCTTGCGGTCGGCCATCAGCACCAGATGCTGCCCGAGGGCCTGCTCTTCGTCCTGATCCCGGCGTGGCTGCTCGGCGACGATCACCGCATCCTCGGCGGCCTTGAGCGCCACCGGCGCCCGGGTGTTCAACTGCGGGTCGGCCTGCAGCCGGGTGAGCTTGCTGCGGACATCGGCGGCACCCTGGGGCATGCTCGGTTGTGCGGCGCAACCGGCCAAAGCCAGGCTGATCGCGCTGACCAGCAGCAGGTGCTTGGCGTTATGGGCAAGGTTCATTGTTGGGCTCCCGTGTTGCGTTGCATTTCCTGTTTCAGGCTGTTGGTGCTTTTCTGCATTTCGTCATTGACCACCTTGGCCTTGGTCGCCTGTGACTTGGCCAGGGCCAGCTCGGCCTCAACCCGCGACTGATCGGCCAGGCGCTCGGCCAGCAGCATGTCCTCACGCTGCACCGCCGCTTTGGCGGCGGCGAGCTTGTCCCGCGCAACACCCAGTTCCGGCGAGGCGTAGTCCGCCACCCGGGCCTGTTCGGCATTGCTGATCGCCGAGTCGGCGGCCTGCAACGCCTGGTTCGGCGGCACGGCCTGGGCAGCGCAGGCGCTCAGCAACAGCAGGCCGACCAACAGGCCCGCCAGACGTGGCGCAGGCATGCCGGCGGCGCCAGATAAAGTCCTATTCATAGAGGTGTCCTCGAAGACAATTGCGGATGAGCCGCTCATAAACGCCGCTCGCTGCCAGGAGAATCGCCGCCATGGACGGGCGTGTCGGTACGCTGGCGCGCTTAGACGCCATCCCAGGCGGCGCCCCATCCTGCGTTCGCCGACGCACAGACCGCCCAGGCAGCGCGACCTAAGCTGGCCCTCCGACCGTCTGCGACGGCATAGGCTCAGGAGCAGCAAGATGGATCTCTATCGGCACCACGTATCAGGCTTTTTCAGCCAACGCAGCACCGCCGAACAGGCTCTGGCCCAGTTGCTTCAGCGCGGCATGCGCAGCGAGCAGCTGCAGATTGTCAGCGGCGGGGCCAACGCGCCCCCAGCCCCGGCGCCGCAGGCCAAGAGCAACAAGGTGTTGAAGGACATGCTGGTCGATATCGCCATTGGTACCGGCATAGGTATCGGCATCGGCGCCTTGATCGCGATCGCGCTGATTGCCAGCGAGGTCAGCCTGTTCTTCGCCAGTCCACTGCTCGCGCCATTCGCCCTGATGGGCATGGGGGCGTTTATCGGCGGTTTTCTCGGCAGCGTGATCGGCGCGTCAACGGCCGCGGGTCAGCATCACGGGCGCTTTGCCAAGCTGGTAAGCGAAGCCATTACCCACAGCGATGTGGTGCTGGTGGCGCAAACCCACAGCGAGCAGGAAACCAGCATGGCCCGTGAGGTGATCAAGGCCACTGCCGGCCTGGTCAAGGACATCAACATGGCCGATGCCGCAGACGCAACCGATCATCGGTATCGCGGCACATCCTGAGCCGAGGGCAGGCCTGGCGCCGCTACGCAGCGCCGCATAAGCGCTGTAGCGCACCGACGGATTACACAAGCTTTGCCAGGCTGTAGCGGCCCCCCAAGGAGTACCGAGTATGAGCAGGCCACTTGCCGAGATCATCCAGAAGAACTGGCGCAAGCTTGCCGGCTTCGCCCTGATCGTCTGGGACGAACTGACCCTGGATGAACTGATCAAATCCGAAGGCGATGCGCAAAAGCTGACCAACCTGGTGCAACAGCGCTATGACATGCCCCGCGAGGACGCCAGCAAGCAGGTCATGAGTTTCTTCGAGCGACACCGCACCAGCTGACTGCGCGGCGCACAAAAAAGCCCCGGCTGTTTAGGCCGGGGCTTTTTGCATTACGCGCGGATGTTAGAACTGCGCAGCATCCAGCAGATACAGCGATTCACTACCGGCCTTGACCGAGGCGGTCAGCGAGTGGATACGCGGCAGCAGGCGGGCGAAGTAGAAGCGCGCGGTGCCCAGCTTGCTCACGTAGAACTCGTCCTGATCCTGCTTGGCCAGGGCGGTACGCGCCATCAAAGCCCACATATAGGCGTAAGCGGTGTAGCCGAACACCTGCAGGTACTCGACCGAGGCGGCGCCGACTTCGTTCGGGTTGGCCTTGGCGCGCTCCAGCAGATCGCTGGTCATCAGCTCCAGGTTGGCGATGGCGTCCTTCAGCGGGTTGACGAACTCGGCCAGGCTGCTGTCGGCCGAATCGGTGAAGGCCTTGATCTCCTCGGCGAAGTGCTTGTAGAACGCACCGCCGCTGCCGACCACTTTACGGCCGACCAGGTCGAGGGCCTGGATGCCGTTGGTGCCTTCGTAGATCTGGGTGATGCGGCAGTCGCGGATCAGCTGCTCCTGGCCCCACTCGCGGATAAAGCCGTGACCGCCGAAGATCTGCTGGCCGTGCACGGTGGTTTCCAGCGCCATATCGGTGAGGAAGGCCTTGGCGACCGGAGTCAGCAGGGCGACCAGCTCTTCGGCGCGCTTGCGGGTGGCCGCATCTTCGCTGTACTTGGCGGTGTCCAGTTGCATGGCCACGTAGCTGGAGAAGGCACGACCGCCTTCGTTCAGCGCCTTCATGGTCAGCAGCATGCGGCGCACGTCCGGGTGCACGATGATCGGGTCGGCGGCTTTGTCCTTGGCTACCGGGCCGGTCGGCGCGCGGCTCTGGATACGGTCGCGGGCGTATTCCACGGCGTTCTGGTAGCTGCGCTCCCCCAGGGACAGGCCCTGGATACCGACGCCCAGGCGCTCGTAGTTCATCATGGTGAACATGGCGGCGAGGCCCTTGTTCGGCGCATCGACGATCCAGCCGGTGGCGCCGTCGAAGTTCATCACGCAGGTGGCCGAGGCCTTGATGCCCATCTTGTGTTCGATCGAACCGCAGGAC
>DASUOY010000047.1:0-2111 GCA_036276395.1 Pseudomonas sp. | reverse complement strand
CTCGTATAGCACTTTGCCCTCATGCGCGCGGCCCTTCAAGCGTCCTAATTGCGCTGGCGTGACGGGTTGTGGGCGCGCGCGCAAACCCGGGGCCTGTAACAGGCCCCGGGTTGCTCGGGATTGGCGGGGTAAGGCGAACTTAGCGCTGGGCGCTGAGCTTGGGTTGGCGATACAGATCGATCAGCACCTGATCGAGAATCGATGAGGCGCCCCAGGGGCGAGGGTCGTTGAGGATGGCCACCACGGCCCAGCTGTTGCCGTTACTGTCGCGGCTATAGCCGGCGATGGCGCGCACATTGTTCAGGGTGCCGGTCTTGATTCGCGCTTCGCCGACCAGGGGCGTGCGGTGCAGGCGCTTGCGCATGGTGCCGTCCATCGCCACCAGCGGCAGCGAGCTCATAAACTCGGCGGCATAGCGGCTCTGCCAGGCGGCTTGCAGCAGGGCGGCCATTTCCCGCGCGCTGACCCGCTCGGCCCGCGACAGGCCGGAGCCGTTTTCCATCACCAGGTGCGGCGCGGTAATGCCCTTGCGCGCCAGCCAGGCGCGGATCACCCGTTGCGCGGCCTTGCTGTCGTCCTGGTCGGCCTCGTTGCGAAATTGCGCGCCGAGGCTGAGGAACAGCTGCCGGGCCATGGTGTTGTTACTGTATTTGTTGATATCGCGGATGATCTCCACCAGGTCGGGGGAGAAGGCCCGAGCCAGCAGCCGCGCATTGCTCGGTACGTTGGCCAGGCGATCCTGGCCCTGGATGCTGCCGCCCAGTTCCTGCCAGATGGCGCGAATGGCCCCGGCGGCGTAGCTGGGGTGGTCGAGCAGCGACAAATAGGTTTGCGAGCTGCAGCCTTCGGCCAATTGGCCGGTGACTATGACCTTGGTGCCGTCGAACTCGGTCACCGGGTTGTAACGCACATCCGGCCAGCCCGGGCATTTGGCCGCGCGCAAGGCCTTGACCCGGTTGTCGATGCGGATATTGGTCAGCGGCGGTTCGGCGGCGATATGCACCTTGCCGCCCTCGGTGCGGGCGATAAAACGCAGGGCCTTGAGGTTGATCAGCAGCGAGTCGGGTGCCACCAGGAAGGGCTTGTTGGCGTCGCCGCCGTCATCGTTGAAGCTGGGCAGGGCGGGCTGCACGAAGTGGCTGCGGTCGAGCACCAGGTCGCCGGTCACCTGCTGTACGCCATTGGCGCGTAGATCGCGCAGCAGCAACCAGAGCTTCTCCATATTCAGCTTGGGATCGCCGCCGCCCTTGAGGTACAGGTTGCCGTTGAGCACGCCGTCGCGCAGCTGGCCGTCGGTGAAGAACTCGGTTTTCCACTGGTGGGTCGGGCCCAGCAGTTCGAGGGCGGCGTAGGTGGTCACCAGCTTCATGGTGGACGCCGGGTTGACCGAGATGTCGGCGTTGAAATAGGTGCTCTTGCCCGGGCCGTTGAGCGGCAGGGTGACCACCGACAGCGACTGGGTGCTGATCTTGTTGGCTTTCAGCGATTGTTGCACCTTGCTGGGTAGGCCGTTGTTGGCCGCATGCAGGGGCAGCGCCAGGGGCAGGAGCAGGCTGGCAAGGGCCAGGTGACGCAGGGATTTGATCATGGAGTCGATACCCTCCGGATGAGGGAGTGAAGATGACGCGAGTTGTAGGCAGGGATCCCATCGCGGGTTGGGATGAATGTGGCAATTATGCCCCAAGCGGAAGCTGTCTGAGCGCTGTTAGTGCTGGCGCGCAAAGCTTTTTCTGCCGTCATTCGGACGACCAGCGGCTTCGGTGCGGGCGCGCAGGTGGCAAAACTGCTAGAGTGCCGCGCGTTATCACTTTTGAGGATTGTTCCATGGCTACTAACCGTTCCCGCCGTCTGCGCAAAAAACTCTGCGTGGATGAATTCCAGGAGCTGGGTTTTGAGCTGAACCTGAACTTCAAGGAAGACCTGTCCGATGCCGCTATCGACAGTTTCCTCAGCGAGTTCCTGCGTGACGCCATGACCGCCAACGGCCTGGGCTATGTCGGCGGCGATGACTTCGGTCTGGTGTGCCTGTCCAAGCGTGGCTCGGTCAACGCCGAACAGCGCGCTGCCGTTGAAGCCTGGCTCAAGGGCCGTGGCGAGCTGGTTGACTTCAC
>DASUOY010000046.1:0-5069 GCA_036276395.1 Pseudomonas sp. | reverse complement strand
AACGGCTTCGACGACGTCTGCGGGGCCAATCTTGTACTCGGTGTCAGCAAGACTTTCTGATTTTTATCTGCGGCAGTAGCCGCGCCTCAAGGGCGCGGTTCGTATTCATAGTGGTTCAACCAGTCGAGGTACCTTATGAGTCGCAAGTCCAGTCGTAGCAATTCCCCCCTGGCCCGCCTGTTCCGGCGTTTGCAGTGGGCGCATCAGCAATCCGAACGCACCGGCATCCCGGTCGACGAGCTGCTCGACATCCAGCGCGAGCAGACCCGTCTGGCGCAGCTGCAACGCCAGCAGCGCCGCGATTTCCTCAAGACCCTGGGCGCCGGTGTGGCCGGCGCCAGCCTGCTCGGCGCCATGGGCCCGGCGCTGGCCGCCATGGGCGGGCAGGGCAGCAATCCGGGGCGGGTAATCATTATCGGCGCCGGCCTGGCTGGCCTGCGCTGCGCCCATCGCTTGCAGCAGTACGGCTATCCCAGCACCGTCTACGAGGCCAGTACGCGCATCGGCGGGCGGGCCTTCACCACCCGCAGTTTCTTCGACGAGGGCATGGCGGTGGAGCGCGGCGGCGAGCTGGTGTCCACCGAGCACAGCGCGCTGCGCAACCTGGTGCACCAACTGGGCCTGAGCCTGGAGGATGTCAACAGTGGCGCCTTGCCCGGCGGCGAGGAGCTGTACTACCTGAACAACCAGTTCTACCGCGAAGAGCAGCTCGGCGCCGACTGGCGCGAGGTCTATGACCTGTTCAAGCGCACCCAGCAGGCCGCGCCCTGGCAGCCGATGCACAACAGCCATAACGCCGAGCACGTGCGCCTCGACCAGATCGGTGCGATCGACTGGCTGAACCAGACCGGCATCGGTGCCAACAGTCACTTCGGCCAGTTGATGCAGGCCAACCTGATCTCCGAATACGGCCTGCCGCCGGAGCAGCAGGGCTGTCTCAATATGGTCTACCTGATGGGCTTCAACTCGATCAACGAGCCATTTCCCCTGGCCGGTACCGATGAGCGCTACCACATAGCCGGCGGCAACGATGCGGTGGCCTACGGTATGGCCAGCCAGTTGCCGGCGGGCTGCGTGGTGACCGGCAAGGCGCTCACCGCCATTTCCGGCAGCGCCATGGGGCCCTATGTGTGCACCTTCAGCGATGGCTCCAGCGATATCTGCGACCAGTTGGTGCTGGCTTTGCCCTTCAGCAAGCTGCGCGAGGTGGCGCTGTCGGCCCAGGTGCGGGCAACCTTCTCCCCGGCCAAGCAGCTGGCGATCAACGAGCTGCGCATGGGCAGCAATGGCAAGCTGCATCTGCAGTGCGGCTCGCGCCCCTGGGGTGCGCTGCGCTATGTGGATGGCCATCCGGTGCAGATGAACGGGGTGAGCTATTCCGGCGCCACTGGTTTCGTCACCGTGTGGGACACCCAGGTGGGCAAGCCCACCACCGGCAGCGTGCTGTGCGACTACCTGGGTGGGCAGCAGGGGCTGGCGCTGAACACCAGCCAGCCGTTCGCCCAGGCCGCGGCCAGCGATGTGAACAAGCTGCTGACGCAGATCGAACCGGTCTTCCCGGGCACCACTGCGGCCTATCAGGGCAAGGCGCTGGTCTCCAAATGGTCGGCCAACACCTGGAGCAAGGGCAGCTACAGCGCCCCGGCCCTGGGCGACTACACCCGCTTCTGGGGCGCGCAGTGGCAGAAGGACGCCGGCAACCGCATCCACGTCTGCGGCGAACACTGTTCGCAGGAGTATTGGGGCTTCCTCAATGGCGCGGTGGAGACCGGCGAGCTGGCGGCCAAGGCGCTGGTGCAGGGCTAGTTCTGCCGTTGCGCCCAACCGCGGCCGTAGGCAATGCCTGTGACAAGGCTCTGGCCTAAGGCCGGCTTACAAGCAAAGGCCCCGACTGGTTCGGGGCCTTTGCTTGTTTGGCCTGGCCTCGGCCTGCTGGCCATGGCTTATGCTGCCGGCGCGGCGTCTTGAGCGCGCTGCGCGGGGGCAGGGGCCGATTGCACGGGCGGCTTTTTGCGCAGGGAGACAAGCAACACCCCCGCCAGAACCAAGCCGGCACCTGCAAGCTGGGCCAGGGAGATCGGCTCGGACAGCAGCAGCCAGGCGAAGACGATCGTCAGGATCGGCCCCAGGGTGCCAATCAGCACGGTACGCGCCGAACCAATCAGGCGCAGCGCCGCCGATTGCCAGAACACCGGCAGCACGGTGGAGAAAATCGCCATGGCCGCGCTGTACGCATACACCTGCACGGGTTGCTGCAGTGCGGAAAACGGTTGAGTGGCGAGGAAGTGCATCTGCGTGGCGAAGGTGGACAGGATTATCGCCAGGGCGGCGAAGCGGATGGTGCCGAGGCGATGAATCGCGACCTCGGCCCCCGAGCTGTACAGCGCGTAGCACAGCGCGGAGCCGAAGATAAAGGCGGCGCCGATCAGCACGCTATTGCTATCCCCCGCGACGTCCAGGTCGTGGGCGAACGCCAGGGCAATACCGGCGTAGGACAGCAGCAGCGCGCCCACCTGGCGTTTTTCCAGGCGCTTGCCCAACACCAGCACGCCGATCAGCACGGTCATGGTTGGGTAGATAAACAGGATCAGGCGCTCCAGCGCCGCCGAGATGTACTGCAGGCCAATAAAATCCAGGATGCTGGCGCCGTAGTAGCCCAGCAGGCCCAGGGCGATCAGCAGGCCCCAATCTTTGCGCGTAAGGGGCGGCGCAGTGCGGCATAGCCACAGCGTGGCCCACAGGGCGATAGGCAGGGCAAAACTCATGCGCAGCGTCAGCAGGGTGACCGCATCCACGGGGGCGGCGGCATAGGCCAGCTTGACGAAAATCGCCTTGAACGAGAAACCGAATGCGGCGAGCAGCGCCAGCGCGATGCCTATGCGTTCGGCTGACCAGGTTTTCCATGGCATGGCGAGTTGAATCCCGAAGAGTTGTCTTGAACCGAATGATGCTCGGTATAGACTCCCTATGAAATTGGCCTTTTCGCAACCTATCGTTCGGATTTGACTAACGCTATGCATTACGACCTGACCGATCTGCGCCTGTTTGTGGCGATTGCCGAAGCCAAGAACCTGACCCGTGGCGCCGAGCGCGTGCACCTGGCGGCCTCATCGGCCAGCCATCGCATGCGTGTGCTGGAAGAGTCGATCGGCACGCCGCTGTTGCTGCGCGAACCGCGCGGCGTGAGCCTGACTCGCGCCGGCGAGGCGCTGTTGCGCCATGCGCGCCAGGTGTTTGCCCAGCTGGAGCAGATGCATGTCGATCTCAGCCCCTATGCCAAAGGGGTGCGCGGCCATGTCAGCCTGTGGGCCAATACCCACGCCACCCATACCTTTTTGCCGGACAGCCTCGCGGCTTTTCTCAAGCGCCATCCGCAAGTCAGCATTTCCCTGGAGGAACACACCAGCCCGCAGGTGTTGATGGCGGTGGCGCGGGGCGAGGTGGAGGTCGGGGTGGTGGCGGAGTCGATCGAGGGCGCCGAAGTCGAACTGATTCCCTATCGGGCCGACCGGCTGGTGCTGATTGCGCCCTCGGATCACCCGCTTGCCCAGCGCGCCAGCACGCTCTTTGCCCAGGTGCTGGATTACCCCTTTGTGATGCTGCATTCAGGCTCGGCCATTCATACCTTTACCATGAATGCCGCCGCAGCCCTGGGAAGGCACCTGGAAGTGCGCATCCAGGTGCGCAGCTTCGAGGCGGTGTGCCGCATGGTCAGCGCCGGCGTGGGCATAGGACTGGTGCCGCGCAGCGCGGTAACCGCTGGTGCGCCACTGGCGGTGATTGAGCTGGAAGAACCCTGGGCGCGGCGTGATCTGAAGGTCTGTGTGCGCAAGCGCGAGCTGTTGTCGGGCTTTGCCGCGCAACTGGTCGACTGCCTGACCGGCAGCGAGACCAATCCCGGTTAAGCGCAGCCAAAAGAACAACGGGCCCTGCTGGGCCCGTTGGTTTTACTTGGAGAGAAACTTCATCCCGTCTTCCAGGCCTTGCAGGGTCAGCGGGTACATCTGGTCCTCCAGCAATTCGCGCAGGATATTGGTGGAGGCGGTGTAGCCCCAGGTGTCCTTGGGGTAGGGATTGATCCAGACCAGCTTCTTGTACTTCTCCATAAAACGCTTGATCCACACGTAGCCCGGCTCCTCGTTCCAGTGCTCGACGCTGCCGCCGGCCTGGGTGATCTCGTAGGGCGCCATGGCCGCGTCACCGACGAACACCACCTTGTAGTCGGGGCCGTACTTGTGCAGCAGGTCATGGGTGGAGAAGCGCTCGTTGGTGCGGCGCAGGTTGTTCTTCCACACCGACTCGTACACGCAGTTATGGAAGTAGAAATACTCCATATGCTTGAACTCGGTCTTGCAGGCGCTGAACAGCTCCTCGCAGACCTTGACGTGGGCGTCCATCGAGCCGCCGATATCGAACAGGATCAGCAGTTTCACCGCGTTGCGCCGCTCCGGGCGCATCTGGATATTCAGCAGGCCGCCATCCTTGGCGGTGTGATCGATGGTGCCGTCCAGGTCCAGTTCGTCCTGGGCGCCCTGGCGGGCGAACTTGCGCAGGCGGCGCAGGGCGATCTTGATATTGCGCGTGCCCAGTTCGACCTGATCATCGAGGTTCTTGTACTCGCGCTGGTCCCAGACCTTGACCGCCTTGCCCTGGCGCTTGCCGGCGTCACCCACGCGAATGCCTTCGGGGTTGAAGCCGCCGGAGCCGAACGGGCTGGTACCGCCGGTGCCGATCCATCTGTTGCCGCCTTCGTGGCGTTCTTTCTGCTCTTCGAGGCGCTTCTTGAACTCCTCGATCAGCTTGTCCAGGCCGCCGAGGGATTCGATCCTGGCGCGTTCCTCATCGGTCAGCGAACGCTCGAACTCCTTGCGCAGCCACTCATCGGGGATCAACGCTTCGATGTGCTGGTTGAGGTTTTCCAGGCCCTTGAAGTAGGCCCCGAACGCACGGTCGAACTTGTCGAAATGCCGTTCGTCCTTGACCAGGATGGTGCGGGCGAGGAAGTAGAACTCGTCCATATCGGCGAACACCACGTTGTGCTGCAACGCGTTGATCAGATCGAGCAGCTC
>DASUOY010000045.1:0-3310 GCA_036276395.1 Pseudomonas sp. | reverse complement strand
TGCATTTCCGGCCATCAACCTGCCTGACCGCACCTGGCCGTCGCAGACCATCACCCAGGCGCCAATCTGGCTGTCTTCTGACCTGCGCGACGGCAACCAGTCGCTGATCGAGCCGATGGATGCCGAGAAGAAGATGCGCTTTTTCAAGTGTCTGGTGGCCGTGGGCCTGAAGGAGATCGAAGTGGGCTTTCCGTCCGCTTCGCAGACCGATTTCGACTTCGTGCGCGAGCTGATCGAGGGCGGCCATATTCCAGATGACGTGTGCATCCAGGTGCTGACCCAGGCCCGCGAAGACCTGATCACCCGCACCTTCGAGGCGCTCAAGGGCGCCAAGCAGGCCATCGTTCATTACTACAACGCCACCGCACCGAGCTTCCGCCGCATCGTCTTCAATCAGGACAAGGCCGGGGTGATCGAGATCGCCGTGAATGCCGCGCAGATCATCCAGCGCCTGGCCGCAGCCAACCCGCAGACCGCCTGGCGCTTCGAGTACTCGCCGGAAGTGTTCAGCTCCACCGAAACCGAGTTCGCCGTGCAGGTATGCAACGCGGTGATCGGCGTGTTCCAGCCGACCCCGGCGCACAAGCTGATCCTCAACCTGCCGGCCACCATCGAGGCGGCCACGCCGAACATCTATGCAGACCAGATCGAGTGGTTCTGCCGTCATATCGAGCGCCGCGACAGCGTGCTGGTCAGCCTGCACACCCACAACGACCGCGGCACCGGCGTGGCCGCCACCGAACTGGGCCTGATGGCCGGCGCCGACCGCGTCGAGGGCTGCCTGTTCGGCAATGGCGAACGCACCGGCAACGTCGATCTGGTCACAGTCGCGCTCAACCTCTACACCCAGGGCGTCGACCCGCAGCTGGACTTCTCCGACATCGACGCGGTGCGCAAGGTGGTCGAGGAGTGCAACCAGATCCCGGTGCACCCGCGCCATCCCTATGTCGGCGATCTGGTGCATACAGCCTTCTCCGGCTCGCACCAGGATGCGATCCGCAAGGGTTTCGCCCAGCAGGACCCGAACGGCCTGTGGGAAGTGCCCTACCTGCCGATCGACCCGGCCGATATCGGGCGCAGCTATGAGGCGGTAATCCGCGTCAACAGCCAGTCCGGCAAGGGCGGTATCGCCTATCTGCTGGAGCAGGAATACGGCATCAACCTGCCGCGGCGCATGCAGATCGAGTTCAGCCAGGTGGTGCAGAAGGAAACCGACCGCCTCGGCCTGGAAATGAGCGCGGCACAGATCTACCAGCTGCTGGAGCGCGAATACCTGCAGGCCAACGCACCTTATGCCTTGAAAGGTCATCGCCTGCAGGAAGAGAACTCTACCTGCGCGATTGATGTCGAGGTTATCAATGCCGGCGAAACCCAGCACTGGCGCGGCATTGGCAAGGGCCCGCTGGAAGCCCTGGTCGCCGGCCTGCCGGTGGCCGTGGAGATCATGGACTACAGCGAGCACGCCATCGGTGCCGGCACCAACGCCAAGGCCGCGGCCTATATCGAGCTGCGGGTGGGCGGCGGCCGCGCCCTGCACGGCATCGGCATAGATGAAAACCTCACCACGGCGAGCTTTCGCGCGCTATTTAGCGCCCTCAACCGCGCCTTGGGTCAGGCAGCCGAACAAGCCGCCTGATTGTTGTGCGAGCCGTCAGCCCTGCACGGCTGGCGGCTCACTCGCCAGATAGCGCGCGGTCGCCTGCAAGGCCTGAGCGATATCCGGCCAGACCAGTTGATGACGCTGCACCAGGGCCTGGGTCGCGGCGGTATCGAAGCGGGTGGTCTGGATAAAATCCAGCGACTCGGCATCGGTACGCAACAATCGGGGCACGCCCGGAATCTTCAGCAACAGGCGCAACACGGGTATCGGCAGGTGTCGGTTTGGCGCGCGCACGCCCAGGGTCTGCGCCAATTGCTGCAACAGGCCCTGCAGGTTCGGCGTGGCCTGATCCAGGGCCAGCACCTCCTGCCCCGCCTGATCCGCATCGAAGGCGGCGGCCACCATCAACTCGACCAGAAAGTCCACGCTGACCAGCGGCAGCCAGTGCGCAGGCGAACCCGGAATAGCCCCCAGCAAACCCTGGGCGAGATTGCCGATCAGGCTGGCCAGCGGTTGCGCCGGCAAGATATGCCCACTGCGGCTATGGCCACAGACGGTAGCCGGATGCACCAGCGTCAGCTCCCCATGCAGCTCGCCCATGCGTGCCAGCACGCGGTAATGGGCCTCCAGTTTGCTTCCTTCATAAGCCCCGGTGCGCCGATAGACCTTATCCCAATCGGTGCGCTCGGGATGCTGCAGGTCAACCCCGATGCGCTGCAGATGCTCCTGATTGGCCAGCATAAAGCCGCCCACCATCAGCAAGCGGCTGGCCTGGCCGGCGGCCAGTTCTGCCACCGCCAGCGCCCCCTCGACATTGACCTGTCGTGCCTGTGCCATGGACAAACCCCAGGCGAACTGCACCCCGAGATGGAACACCACCTGCGCCTGGCGCACCTGGGCGCGCGCCGCACTATCCAGGCCCAGGCCGGGCTTGCCCAGATCGCCGCTGACCGCGCTGAGCAACTGACCGTTGCCGCCCAGGCTGTCGACTTGCAGGCGCAGAGCCGGCAAGGTGGCGGGCGAGCGCATCAGCAGCGTCACCGAATGCCCTTGGCGGGTCAGTTGCGCCAGCAGGTGCTGGCCGATAAAACCGCTGCCACCGGTTACAAAACAGTGCTTATGCATGATCTAACCACCCGGGAAATAAATGACCCGAACAGGCTAAACTGTCGAGCACACTCTACAGTCAAGAGGGATTTCCATGCGCATTGGCGAACTGGAAAAACACAGCGGTGCCAGCCGGCATACCCTGCGCTACTACGAGAGCCTGGGCCTGATCAGCGCGCACAGGCGCGACAATAACTACCGCGAGTACAGCCAACAGTGCCTGAGTGACCTGGGTTTTATCCAGCAGGCGCAGAGCATGGGCTTTTCCCTCGGTGAGATCGGCGAAATCCTCCAGGCCCGCCGCGAGCAGCAACTGGACTGCGCCCAGGGCGCGCTATTGGTGGCGAAGAAGCTCGCCGAAGTGGAGAAGAAAATCAGCGATCTACAGCAACTGCGCGACTTTCTTTGCAGCGAGAAGCAACGCCTGGAGGCCAGCGCCGCCGCTCAGCTCGCGCTTGGCCAATAGCCGTATTGGCCAAGCGGATAGTTTTCAACGGCCGACCAGGCCCTCATCTAGACTTAGGTAGCCCACCGCTTTGGGAGTCGCCCCGATGCTTGCAACCACCTGGCTAACCCGTCTGTCCTTACTCGCCCTGCTGCTAG
>DASUOY010000044.1:0-2259 GCA_036276395.1 Pseudomonas sp. | reverse complement strand
AAGGCCTGTTGATCATCTGTTCAGCAATGGCTAGAGTGGCCCTGGCTGATCTTTGCACGACATAACTACAAGAACGGCTGCGCCCGATCCGGCGCGGCGGGAGCAAGCTAATGACGGCAACACCCCGTGTGCTGATCGTCGATGACGATCCGGTGATTCGCGAGTTGCTCGCCTCCTATCTGCAGCGCGACGGCTATGCGGTGCACTGCGCCGAGACCGCCGAGCAGGCCGAGGAGCATCTGCGCCAGCAACAGGTCGACCTGCTGATGCTGGATATCCGCCTGCCCGGCAAGGACGGTCTGACCCTGACCCGCGAACTGCGCGTGCGCTCGGAGGTCGGCATCATCCTGATCACCGGCCGCGACGATGAGATCGACCGTATCGTCGGCCTGGAGTGCGGTGCCGACGACTACCTGGCCAAGCCCTTCAACCCCCGTGAGCTGATGTCCAGGGCGAAGAACCTGATTCGCCGGGTGCGTCATGCCCAGCAGGCCCAGCCCGCCGAGGAGCAGCAGCTCAAGCGCTTTGCCGGTTGGGCACTGGATCTGGATCGGCGCCGTCTGCTGGCCGCCGACGGCAGTGAGAACCTGCTGACCCATGGTGAATTCCAGCTGCTCAGCGTGTTTCTGCGCAATGCCGGGCATACCCTCAGCCGCGACCAGTTGATGGACCAGATGCGCAACCGCGAATGGCTGCCCAACGACCGCTCCATCGATGTGTTGGTGGGCCGCCTGCGCCGCAAGCTGGGCGACGATCCCGCCGACCCGCAGCTGATCATCACCATCCATGGCGCCGGTTATCTATTCAGCGCCCCGGTGAGTGCCCGCGGATGAAGCCCTGGCGGCTGGCCTGGGGGTTGCTGCTGGCGGCCGGCCTGGCCCGCGGCGAGCAGGCGCCGGTGCGTTACTGCGACCATCCGGTGTACCCGCCGATTTCCTGGAGCGATAGTGCCGGCGAGGTGCAGGGCCTGGCGCCGCAGGCAGTGCGCGAGGTACTCGGCAGGCTCGGCCTGCCGTTGCAGATAGTCGAGTTGGGCAACTGGCAGCGTTGCCTGAGCGATGCCGCCGAAGGCCGCGTCGACCTGGTGATCGCCTACCGCACCGAGGCACGCGAGCGCGACCTGCTGTTCAGCCGGGTGCCCTTGCTGCGCGAGGAAGTGGGGCTGTTCTACAACCGCAACAACCCGCTGCAGGTGCAGGACTTGCAGGACCTGGCGCGCTACCGCGGCGGCCTGTTGTTCGGCGAGAGCTACGGCCAGGCCTTCGACCAGTTGGTGGCCAGCGCCGGCAATATCGAGCGGGTGGCCAGCACCGAGCAGAACTTCGGCAAGCTGATCCGCGGCCGCATCGACTTTATCGCCCATGAGCGGCGCACCGGCCAGTTGCTGATCGAATACCTGCCGGGGGCCGAGCAGATCGCCATGCTGCCGCTGACCCTGGCAGTGGACCATCTGCATTTCGCCATTTCCCGGCGCTCGCCCCTGGCCGCCCGGCTGGCCGAGGTGGATGCCGAGCTGCAACGCCTGCTGGACAGCGGCGCGGCCGCGCAGTGGCTGGCGCAAAGCACTACGGCCTATCGCACGCAGCAGCGCGCGCCGGCGGCGCCGTGAGGCCCAGACCAGAACTGGCGGCTGGCCTGTCGCGGCGCCTGCTGGGGTTTATCCTGCTGTTCAGCCTGTGCTTCACCCTGCTGGCCAGCAGCCTGCAGCTGTACTTCGAATACCGCCGCGAGATGCAGGGCATCGACTCGCGTCTGGAGCTGATCCGCAGCGGTTACCTGGCCAGCCTCGAGCGCAGCCTGTGGGACCTCAACCAGGAGCAGCTGGAGGTGCAGCTGCGCGGCCTGGTGGACTTTCCCGATATCGCCTGGGTGCGCCTGCACAGCAACGACTTCGACCTGCTCAAGGGCAATGCCGGGGCCGCCGAACCACTGCGCCTTGAACGGTTCGCCCTGGTCTATCGCCTGGCCGACGGCCAGCAGCGGGCTGTCGGCAGCCTTGAGGTGGCGGTGGATATCGCCGCCATCCACCGCCGGCTGTATGCCAGCGGCCTGACCAATCTGCTGTGGATGGGCCTGTTTATCTGCGGCTTGGCCATCACCCTGTCGTGGCTGTTCCATCGTCTGGTTACCCGCCACCTGCTGGCCATGGCCGAATTTTCCCGGCGCCTGGCCGAGGGCCGCTGGGAGCAGCCGCTGCAGTTGGACAAACAGACGCGCCAGACCCAGGACGAGATCGATGCGGTGGCCCATGCCCTGGAT
>DASUOY010000043.1:0-2305 GCA_036276395.1 Pseudomonas sp. | reverse complement strand
CAGCTGCTCCATCAGCATGCGGTCTTTCCAGGTGTTCGGTTCCATCTCGTCCGCGTTGCACAGCAGGTAGCGGATGTTCATGGATTCGTCGGCCGGCATCAGGCCCCACTTCACCCCGGTGGGAAAGCCCGCACCGCCGCGGCCCTTGAGGCCGGAGTCCTTGACCGTCTGCACGATGTCAGCCTGGGTCATGTCCTTCAGGGCCTTGCGCGCCGCGGCGTAGCCGTTCTTCTGCTGGTATTCGTCGAGCCACACCGGCTGCGCGTCGTCGCGCAGGCGCCAGGTCAGCGGGTGGGTTTCCTCGCTGCGGGCGATCTTGTTGGCCGGGCCAATGGAGGTCAGCGTCTTGAGCGTCATACGTAGGCCTCCAGCAGTTTGGCGACGCCGTCAGGCTGCACGTCGCCGAAGGTGTCGTCGTCGATCATCACGGCCGGGGCCTTGTCGCAGTTGCCCAGGCAGCACACCGGCAGCAGGGTGAAGCGGCTGTCGGTGGTGGTCTGACCGAGGCCGATACCGAGCTGCTTCTGCATTTCGGCGACGACCGACTCATGGCCGCCAATAAAGCAGGTCATGCTGTCGCACACGCGAATGATGTGGCGGCCCACCGGCTGACGGAAAATCTGACTATAGAAGGTGGCGACGCCTTCTACGTCGCTGGCCGGAATGCCGAGAATCGCGCCGATGGCGTCACAGGCGCCGTCGGGCTCCCAGCCACGTTCCTTCTGCACGATTTTCAGCGCTTCGATCGACGCCGCACGCGGGTCTTCGTAGTGATGCATCTCGTGCTCGATGGCCGAGCGTTCGGTTTCGCTGAGGATGAAACGATCAGTCTGGATAAGCGTGCTCATAATCAGCGGTCCACGTCGGCCATAACGAAGTCGATACTGCCCAGATAGGCGATGAGGTCGGCCACCATGCTGCCGCGGATCACCGAGGGGATCTGCTGCAGGTGCGGGAAGCTCGGGGTGCGGATCCGGGTGCGGTAGCTCATGGTGCTGCCGTCGCTGGTCAGGTAATAACTGTTGATGCCCTTGGTCGCCTCGATCATCTGGAAGCTTTCATTGGCCGGCATCACCGGACCCCAGGAAACTTGCAGGAAGTGGGTGATCAGGGTCTCGATATGCTGCAGCGTGCGCTCTTTCGGCGGCGGCGTGGTCAGCGGGTGATCCGCCTTGTACGGGCCTTCCGGCATATTGCGCAGGCACTGGTCGATGATGCGGATGCTCTGGCGCATCTCTTCCACGCGCACCATGCAGCGGTCGTAGGCGTCGCCGTTATGCGCCAGCGGTACGTCGAATTCGAAGTTCTCGTAACCGGAATAAGGGCGTGCCTTGCGCAGGTCGAAGTCGAGGCCGGTGGCGCGCAAGCCGGAGCCGGTCACGCCCCATTCCAGGGCTTCCTTGGTGTTGTAGGCGGCGACGCCCTTGGTCCGGCCGATCAGGATGCTGTTCTTCAGCGCGGCCTTTTCGTATTCGTCGAGGCGCTTGGGCAGCCACTCGACGAACTCCTTGACCAGGCCATCCCAGCCGCGCGGCAGGTCGTGGGCGACGCCGCCGATGCGGTACCAGGCCGGGTGCATGCGGAAACCGGTGATGGCCTCGATCACCTTATAGGCGCGCTGACGGTCGGTGAAGGTGAAGAACACCGGGGTCATGGCCCCGACGTCCTGGATATAGGTGCCGAGGAACAGCAGGTGGCTGGTGATACGGAAGAACTCCGCCATCATCACCCGGATAAAGTCCACGCGCGCCGGCACCTTGATCCCCGCAAGCTTCTCCACGGAGAGCACGTAGGGCAGGTTGTTCATCACCCCACCGAGGTAGTCGATACGGTCGGTGTAGGGAATAAAGCTGTGCCAGGACTGGCGCTCGGCCATCTTCTCGGCACCACGGTGGTGGTAGCCGACTTCCGGTACACAGTCGACGATCTCTTCACCATCCAGTTGCAGGACGATACGGAAGGCGCCGTGAGCGGAGGGGTGGTTGGGGCCGAGGTTGAGGAACATATAGTCCTCATGCTCGCCGCCACGTTTCATGCCCCAGTCTTCCGGCTTGAAGCGCGCCGACTCTTCTTCCAGCTGCTGCTTGGCCAGGTTGAGGCTGAACGGATCGAATTCGGTGGCGCGCGCCGGGTAGTCCTTGCGCAGCGGGTGACCTTCCCAGGTCGGCGGCATCATGATGCGGGTCAGGTGCGGGTGACCGGTAAAGGTGATGCCGTAGAGATCCCAGACTTCGCGTTCGTACCAGTTGGCGTTGGGCCATATGCTGGTGACGCTGGGCACATTGAGGTCACGTTCGGAGAGAGG
>DASUOY010000042.1:0-2722 GCA_036276395.1 Pseudomonas sp. | reverse complement strand
CGCTGGTGCCGGCCAGCTCATCCTGGTTGATAAACATGCGCGGCACGCCGAAGCGCTTGCCCTTGAGTGCATCACCCGTGGCGGCGAGTTCCAGGTAGGAAGCCGGGCGCACCTCGGAGGCCTTGGGAATCGGCACCCAGGGCTGCAGGCGCCAGAGGTCGCCACGGCTGTCGGGATCATCGGCCACCACCACGTCGAGCACTTCCAGCAGGTCGGCCATGGTCCGCGCGTAAGGCACCACCACGTCCATGGTCGGCGTCAGCGGCCAGTTGCCGCGCACCGAGATCACCCCGCGTGACGGCGTGTAGGCGCACAGGCCATTGTTCGAGGCCGGCCCACGGCCGCTCGACCAGGTTTCCTCGGCCAGGCCGAAGGCGGCATAGCTGGCCGCGGTGGCCGTGCCGGCACCGTTTGAGGAGCCCGAGGCGAAGGGCGCGGTGAGGTAGGCGGCGTTGTACGGGCTTTCCGCGCGGCCATAGACGCCGCGCTGCATGCCGCCGTTGGCCATGGGCGGCATATTGGTCTTGCCCAGGCAGATGGCACCGGCGGCGCGCAGGCGTTCGACGGTAAAGGCGTCGCGGTAGGCGACCAGGTCCTTGAAGGCCGGGCTGCCGGAGGCGGCGGTCAGCCCCTTGACCAGGTAGCTGTCCTTGGCCGTGTAGGGGATGCCATCCAGCGGGCCGAGGGTCTTGCCCTCGGCGCGACGAGCGTCGGACGCCTGGGCCTCCTTGAGCGCATCGGGGTTGCGCACCACCAGCGCGTTGAGTGCGGTGGCTGTGTCGGGGCCGTCGTAGGCATCAATGCGCGCGAAATAGGCCTGGACCAGCTCGACCGCCGTGGTGCGGCCGGACTCGAGTGCCGCACGCAGTTCGGCAATGGAAACCTCTGTTACTTCGATCATGCTGTCACCACTGGCTGCTGGTAGGGAATGCAACGAATGTCGCCATCACGCCGCACCTCGGGCGCAGGGACATCAGTCATCTCAAAATAGGCTCTCATAGCGTTCCTCGTTTCACTGCATCACGCGACAGGGGCTGGGATTGCAACCTGGGCTAGCCAGATGTCGTTGCCGGACCCTTGGTTTTTACCTACTGCAAAGCAGGCAAACGGCATCAATTACGGATTTTTATTCGATACTAATCGATTAAAACTGCAATAAGAAGGCAATTTTCGCTTTTAAAGCCGATTTTTATCGGATATAAATAGGCCATCCACTGCAGCGCCAGCGAGCCCAGCACCAGTAGGTATGGCTTGCAGTACGCTGCGCCGCTAGCCATGCCACCATGCTGGCTATCGCTACACTCAACCCATCCCGGCTGCATATGCACCGATCTTGCAGGTACAAGTGATGACGACCCTGACCACTACTCCACGCGCCGATGGCTTCCGCATGCCCGCCGAGTGGGAACCCCATAGCCAGGCCTGGATGGTCTGGCCCGAGCGCCCGGACAACTGGCGCCTGGGCGGCAAGCCGGCGCAGGCGGCCTTTAGCGCCGTGGCCCGCGCCATCGCCGAATTCGAACCAGTGACCGTTTGCGTATCCGCCGGACAGTACGAGAACGCCCGCGAGCGCCTGGCCCACGAGCATATCCGCGTGGTGGAAATCAGCACCGACGACGCCTGGGTGCGTGACACCGGGCCGACCTTCGTTACCAATAGCAGCGGTGCCGTGCGCGGCGTGGACTGGGTCTTCAACGCCTGGGGCGGCCTCGATGGCGGCCTGTACGCCAACTGGGTGCGCGACGACCAGGTGGCGCGCAAGATCCTCGAGATCGAAGGCTGCGCCCGCTACCGCACCGAAGGCTTCGTGCTGGAAGGCGGCTCCATCCATGTGGACGGCGAAGGCACCCTGATTACCACCGAGGAATGCCTGCTCAACCGCAACCGCAACCCGCACCTGGGCCGCGCCGAGATCGAGCAGATGCTGCGCGAGCATCTGGCCATCGACACGGTGATCTGGCTGCCGGACGGCCTGTTCAACGACGAGACCGACGGCCACGTCGACAACTTCTGCTGCTACGTGCGCCCCGGCGAAGTGCTGCTGGCCTGGACCGATGAGCCCAGCGACCCCAACTACCCGCGCTGCCAGGCCGCCATGCGTGTGCTGGAACAGGTGCGCGATGCCAAGGGCCGCCAGCTGATCGTGCACAAGATGCCGATTCCCGGCCCAATCTACGCCACCGACGAAGAGTGCGCAGGCGTCGACCTGGCAGCCGGCACCCAGGAGCGCGATCCGTCGATCCGCCTGGCCGGCTCCTACGTCAACTTCCTGATCGTCAACGGCGGCATCATCGCGCCCAAGTTCAACGACGCCAAGGATGCCGAGGCCGAAGCCATACTGCAGCGCCTGTTCCCCGACCACCGCGTGGTGATGGTGCCAGGCCGCGAGATCCTCCTCGGCGGCGGCAATATCCACTGCATTACCCAGCAGCAACCAGCACCGCAACAGCGCTAAGCACAACGCCCGACCAGTCACAGACTGGCCGGGCGTTTTTCAGTCCTGCATGGCCTGAGTGAACTGGCCCATGGCATCCACTACGCG
The DNA here is from genome assembly GCA_036276395.1 of Pseudomonas sp. Classification (GTDB taxonomy): domain Bacteria; phylum Pseudomonadota; class Gammaproteobacteria; order Pseudomonadales; family Pseudomonadaceae; genus Aquipseudomonas. The sequence continues at coordinate 180 of DASUOY010000042.1, read as the reverse complement.
CCGCGCCTCATCCCTGAGCCAACCAGCGCATCGGCAACTGGCGATTAACATTTAGCTCAATATCACTCAGGCCGCACTGCCTGCTGGGTGCTTGCCGGGTCCAGGGCGCATAACGCCTGGTATTGGCTGACAAACACCTGGCCACCAAAGCGCTGGAGAAAGTCCGAGCGCTTGAGCTGA
>DASUOY010000041.1:0-3081 GCA_036276395.1 Pseudomonas sp. | reverse complement strand
AGCCGCGCCACCTGCTGCGGGTCGGCGATCATCGGTGTACCGGCGCGGTCCTTTTTCAGCAGCATCTGTTCGCCGTTAATGCGCAGGCTGCCGGCGTCTGGGATTTCCAGCAGGTTGATGCAGCGCAGCAGGGTGCTTTTACCCGAGCCGCTGGCACCGATCAGCGAGACGACCTCGCCTTCGTTGGCGCGCAGGGAGATGCCTTTGAGGACGTGGTGATCGGCATAGCTCTTGTGCAGATCGTCGATGGCCACTACAGGGGCGGTTGAGTTCGAGTGCAATTGCAAGGATCGACCCTCTTATTATTGTGCAAGCCGCTTCGGCTTTGGCTGATGTTGAGCCGCCGGTTGTGGCTTCCGAGAATAGCCATCCGCCACCCTGGGTCAATCGAGCTTTTTTTGCGATACAGTGAAATTAAATTCAGTAATTGAAAGCGCCGACGCCCTGCCGCGGACAGCCCGGAACGCGCGCTGAAAAACACCGGGAGAGGCGCCTGGGCCGGGTTGGCCGAAGCATTGCCGCCCTGTCGCCGGCAAAGGATTCACGTTATCGTCAGGCCCATAAAAAGCTTCTGTAGCGCTGGCCCAGCGTGTGCCCGCCAAACGCTGCAGCGCCATCTACGAGGTTGAGCAGAGCGCTATGCATTTCCCTTCCATGACCGCCTTGCGCGCGCTGGATGCCGTGGCCAGCCTGGGCAGCATTGCCGAGGCGGCCAACGAGTTGAACCTGACCCCCAGCGCGGTCAGTCATCAGTTGAAGATTCTCGAAAACATCCTCGGCTTTGCCCTGACCGAGCGGGTCGGGCGGGGCATCCGCATCACCTACCAGGGCGAGCGCTATGCCCGGGATATCCACCAGTTACTGGCGCGGATTCTCGAGGCCGGCCAGCGCTTCGATGGGCAGCAGGTCAGTGGTCGCCTGTGCGTCAGTAGCCCGCCGGGCTTCTCGGCCTATTGGTTGTGCCTGCATATCGCTGGGTTTCAGGAGCTTTATCCGCAGGTCGAACTGCATATGGTCTCACCCAGCGCCCCCGGTGATATCAGCGATCAACGAGCGGATCTGTTTATCTCTTATGGCATCGGCGACTGGCCGGAGCAGCACGTCGAACAGATCGTCAAACTGCGTTATTTTCCGGTCTGCAGCCCGCGTCTGGGCAATGCCCGAGGCGGCCTGAAGGAGCCCAGGGATCTGGAGGGCTGGCCGCTGTTGCATCTGTTCAACCACTCCGACTGGCGCGTCTGGCTGGCCGCGGCCAATGCCCCGAGCGTCAATGTGCACAGCGGTATCGTGTTTTCCGATGCCAACTTCGTGCAGTCAGCCTGCATCGCCGGTCAGGGCATTGCCCTGGGCGACAACCTGCTGAGTGGCGAGGCGCTGGCACGGGGTGTGCTGATCCAGCCATTCGAGCTGGAGATCGAGTCCAACTGTGGCTACTACCTGGTGGTCGACCAGCAGAAGGCCGAGCGTCCGGCCGTGCAGGCCTTCAGTGAGTGGGTCAAGGCACGCCTGAGTGACACGCTGCAAACCATGCAAGTGGGGCGCAGAAGAGTCAAAACGTGAATTAAATTGCTTAATCGCGACTAAATTTTTCGATTGTTGTGCCTGTGCCCCCGGCACTAATGTCTCCTCGCGCACTACCCCGTAGCCGTCATCCGCGCCTGTGCGGATGACGCTGGACAGCCTGGCTGTCTGCTCGGTAGGGCGGTTCTCAACACGTCAAAGCGGCGCCGAAAACCAGCCGGCTTTGCGCATAAGAATAAGAGGATTCTGCATGACCACCTGTGCTCAGTCGTTAGTGCAATTGCTTGAAGGCTATGGTGTCGACACCGTTTTCGGGATTCCCGGCGTGCATACCGTGGAGCTGTATCGCGGCCTGCACGGCAGCCGCCTGCGCCATGTCAGCCCGCGCCACGAACAGGGTGCCGGCTTTATGGCCGATGGTTATGCCCGCGCCAGCGGCAAGCCGGCGGTGTGCTTTATCATCACCGGCCCCGGGATGACCAATATCCTCACCGCCATGGGCCAGGCCTATGCCGACTCGGTGCCGATGCTGGTGATTTCCACCACCAACCGCCGCGAACAGCTGCGCCTGGGCCACGGTCATCTGCACGAGCTGCCCGACCAGCGCGCGATGGTCAGCGGTGTCTGCGCCTTCAGCCACACCCTGCAATCGCCAGCGGAATTGCCCGAGCTGCTGGCCCGCGCCTTTGCCATCTTCAACTGTGCCCGGCCACGACCGGTGCATATCGAGATTCCGCTGGACGTGCTGGATATGCCGGCGCCGGCCCTTGATTGCCTGCCGCGCAGTCTGCCGCAAGCGCCGGTGCCGGCACCGGCCGCGCTGAGTGCGGCGGCCAAACTGCTCGGCACGGCCAGGCGCCCGCTGATCCTCGCCGGCGGCGGCGCCAGCCAGTCTGCGTCGCTGTTGCAACAACTGGCCGAGCAGCTGCAGGCGCCAGTGGCGCTGACCATCAATGCCCGCGGCCTATTGCCGTGCGGACATCCGCTGCTGCTGGATGGCGTGCAGTCTTCCGAGCACGGCCGCGCCCTGTTCGATGAGGCCGATGTGATCCTGGCGGTCGGTACCGAACTGGGCGAAACCGATTACGACTTCTTTGGTCGTGGCGCCGTGCAGTTCAAGGCGCCGCTGATCCGCCTGGATATCGACCCGTTGCAGGTCATGGGCGTGCAGCGCGCCGAAGTTGCCCTGGTCGGCGATGCCGCGGAGGGCCTGCGCTTGCTGCTGGCGCAGACCACGCAGACCACGCCGCGCGACAGCTGGGCGGTGGAAAGCGTGGCGCGGGTCAATCAGACCGAGCGTGGCAGCTGGAGCGCCAAGCAGCAGGGCATGCAGGATCTGCTCGACCTGCTGCGCGATACCCTGCAAGACCCGATTATCGTCGGCGACTCGACCCAGCCGGTGTACCAGGGCTCCTTCGGTTACCAGGCGCCGCAGGCCAATAGCTGGTTCAACGCCAGCACCGGCTACGGCACCCTGGGTTATGGCTTGCCGGCGGCGATTGGCGCCAAGCTCGCCTGCCCGCAGCGCCCGGTGGTGGCGCTGGTCGGTGATGGCGGCCT
>DASUOY010000040.1:0-3196 GCA_036276395.1 Pseudomonas sp. | reverse complement strand
GCAGCGATGCGTTGTCCGGCCTGCCGCTGGTGCACCTGGCGCTGGCGCTGGAGAAGATGGGCGATCAGCCCCGCGCCGCTGAGCTGCTGCGCGCCGGCCTGGCCCGTGGCCGCGACAGCCAGCAGTGGCTGGCCGACTACGGCAGCCCGTTGCGCGACCAGGCGCTGATCCTGGCCCTGCTGGAGGAACACGACCTGGCCGGGGCGCAGCGCGAAGAGCGGCTGTTCAGCCTGGCTGACGAGTTGGCGGGGCAGCAATGGCTGTCGACCCAGGAGCGCAACGCTCTGTACCTGGCCGGGCGCACCCTGCTCGGCAAACCCGAGCCAAGCTGGCGCGCCGCCTTGCAGAGCGGCAGCTTCGCCTTCGAGCTGAGTGATGCCCTGCCGGCCCTCAAGCTGGCCGGCGCTGAGCTGGCGGCGCCGCTAAGCATCAGCAACAAGGGCGAGGCCGCGCTGTATCAGCAGCTGACCCTCTCTGGCTACCCGGCCAAGGCGCCAGCGGCGGGGGGCGAGAACCTGTCGATCTACCGCGAATACCTGGGCATGGACGGCCAACCCCTGGACCTGAGCGCCCTGGCCAGCGGCGAGCTGGTGCTGGTGCACCTGGCCGTGGCGGCCAAGCAGCGGGTGCCGGACGCCCTGGTAGTCGACCTGTTGCCGGCGGGCCTGGAGCTGGAAAACCAGAACCTGGCGCAAAGCGCCGCCAGCCTGGACGACGCCAGCAGTTCGGTAAAGGAGTGGCACAAGGCGATGCAGAACGCGGCCATCAAACACCAGGAATTCCGCGGTGATCGCTATGTCGCGGCCCTGGATGTGGACGGCTACAACACCAGCCACCTGTTGTACCTGGCCCGCGCCGTCACTCCCGGCAGCTACCGCGTGCCGCCGCCGCAGGTGGAATCCATGTACCGGCCAAACTGGCAGGCCCTGGGCGAAGCCCCGGAACGCCTGGTGGTGAAAGAACGCTAAAGGCAGCGCGGCCCGCCAACTGCTTGGCGGGCCGCTTGTAGAGAAAGCTGCGGTTCGGTTGGCTCGGGCGGCTTTAGCTAATCAGCCCGCCGAGCAGCCACAGGCCGAAAAACAGCCAGATCAGCCCGGCGATGATCTTGCGCCGCATAAAGGCGCGCACCGCGGCATAGAGCAGCAACAGGCCAATGATCAGCACCACTATGCCGAGCAGCGACGGGGTAATGCCCAGCGCCTTGGACATGCCATTGATAAAGCTGCCAAAGGCGCTGCCGAAAAAGCCGAAAAACCCGCTCAGGGCCTCGACGATAAAGCGGATAACAGTGCCGAATGCCTGGCCCAGCCACTCGAAAAAACCTTCTACCTGCATCTAAATAGCCCCAGTCAGCCGATTCGCCGCGGCGGGTTGATATCCCGGACAGTCGCACCTGTGGACAGTCGCAGCCGGCCGCTAGTGTGCCATTGCTGGGGCTGATGTGCAGGTTTCGATGCATCCACCGAGGGCTTTGCTCAGGGCAAGCAGGGCATGGGGGCCGGCAGCACCTGCGCAGGTCCGGGAGGGGTGCTACGCCCTCCCGGGCGACACCTGCGGGTCAGACCACTAGCGTGTGATCGGTATCTCCGAACCAGGCTCGTACCTGATCGAGGCCGGCGGTGCCGATGTTGCTCAATAACGCAATATCGGTGAACGCAGCGCCATTGGCCGTGCCATCGGCATCCACCTGCACGGTGATATTGCTGCCGGCTTGTACAAGCTGAACGAAGTCCGACACTTGGCTGCCGCCGCTGAAGTTGCTGTCTAGTAGGGCGGATAGGTCGAGCTTGTCGCCCTCGGCAAAGCTGTAATCGAGCACTGTATCCAGGTTAGGAGCACCGGTTTCGCCGAATACAAAGGTGTCGGCACCCGTGCTGCCGGTGAGCGTGTCGTTTCCCGTCCCGCCGATCAGGGTGTCATTACCGGCTCCACTATTCAGACTGTCGTTACCTGCTCCTCCGACCAGCAGATCGCCACCTAACCGTCCGGTCAGAGCATCGTCCAAATCGTTGCCGAAGACTAGGTCGTGTTGGTTCGTGTTATTGCCACCTTGCAGGCTGTCGTCTCCAGAGGTGCCTGCAAGTACCCAGTTGGTATTCGCGTTACCGGGCGTTTGCGTCGTTACCAGCACATAGGTGCCGCTGAGGGTGAAGTTATGGAAGGTCTGCCCGCTGCTGAAGGTGATACTTTCTATGGTATTGGCCCCGCCAGCGGCATATTGGCCGAGCACGGTCACTTGCTGGTCGTTGAACTCGATCAGCAAATCATTGCCGACCTTGGCGAAGTTCAGCGATGTCAGCTCGGTGTTGGTTTCGGTGATCTGAATTGCGTCATTGTTACCACCCGGGTCGGTGATGGTGTATATCCCGCTGGCCGCGGCGCTAAAGCTAAATGTGTTGTTGCTATTGGTTCCAGTGAGTGGGGTGGTATCGGTCAGGCCGTTGATAGTTACCTGTACCAGTTGCGATGAGCTGCCATCGAGCGCCGCCGCGGTAAAACTGTCGACTAGCGATTGGCCATTATTGAGTGCTTGGATTACCGCCAGGCTGTTGCTGACCGAGTAAGTCCAGTTGCCGGTGGTCGCAAGGGTAAATGTCCCGTAGGTGCCTGCCACCGTTGGCTGCGCCTGGAAGCTCGACTGCCCGGCATCCGCATCGCTGATGGTGAGCAAGCCACCTGTAGTCAATTGACCACCCACGGTATTGGTGTCCTCCTGGACACTGCCTGTCGAGACACCGCTGATGATGGCGGCGTCGTTGGTGCCCTCGATGTTGATGGTCACCGAGGTTTCGGTGCCATCGGCACTCAACACACTGAAGGTGTCGGTGTAGGTCTGCCCGTCGACGAACTCGTTGTGTGCCGAGTCAGCGACATAGCTCCAGGCACCGAGGCTGTCGATGCTGAATTTGCCGTAGCTGCCGGCCGTATCGGTCTGGGCCTGGAAGGTTGCTGGGCTGTCGACATCGCTGATGGTCAGTTGGCCGCTGGTAGAAATGTCGGCGGCGTCGTTGGTCTCATCGAGGTTGGCGATGTCGGCGGAGAGCACGGCGGCATCGTTGCTGCCCTCGATATTGATGGTCACCGAGGTTGCGGTGCCATCGGCACTGAACACACTGAAGGTGTCGGTGTAGGTGGTGCCGTCGACGAACTCGTTGTGTGCCGAGTCAGCGACATAGCTCCAGGCACCGAGGCTGTC
>DASUOY010000039.1:0-3106 GCA_036276395.1 Pseudomonas sp. | reverse complement strand
GCCGACCTTGGCGCGCACTTCTTCCATCAGCGGGGTCAGGGACTGGTGCCAGCATTCCTCGGCCTGCACCACACGGAAGCCCTGCTTGCGGCTCCAGTTGAAGTCCTCGGCGGTGTAGCCCTGGGCGCGCAGGCCGATCTGCACCACGCGGTCGCAGTCCAGTAGGTCTTCCTCGACCGCGCGGCGGAAGGTGGTGCCGTGGGCGATCTTCTCGCCGAACATATGGTCATTCACATCGGCGTGGGCATCGATATGCACCAGGCCGACCTTGCCGTGCTTCTTTTTCAGCGCGCGCAGGATCGGCAAGGTGATGGTGTGATCGCCGCCCAGGGTCAGGGGGATGATGCCCAGTTCGAGGATCTCGTCGTAGGCCGCCTCGATGATGCGGATGGCCTCGGCCATATTGAAGGTGTTGATCGGCACGTCGCCGATATCGGCGATATTCAGCGAGTCGAACGGCGCCGCGCCGGTGGCCATATTGTAGGGACGGATCATCACCGACTGGGCGCGGATCTCGCGCGGGCCGAAGCGGGTGCCGGAGCGCAGCGAGGTGCCGATATCCAGGGGCACGCCGACGAAGCCGACATCCAGTTGACGTTTCTCCTCGGTCTTCTGGATATGCGGCAGGCGCATCATGGTGGCGATGCCGCCGAAACGCGGCATCTCGTTGCCGCCCAGGGGCTGGTGCAGAATCTTGTCCACGGCTAGGCCTCAGCATTGTTGTGGTTATGAGTGGGGCCGATTCTTGGCCAGGGCGCGCCTGCGACAAATCGCTGCAGGCAAAAACTTAGTTCAGAAATTTCTAAACTAATAAGCGCCTCTGTAGGATGGATTGAGCGCAGCGATACCCATGCTGCCAAGGTGATGGGTTACGGCGCAGCCGGATTCCCTGCAGGCCACGACCCTGGTGCCATACGCCTAACCCATCCTACGAGGAGCCCGCGCCGATGAGCCAAGCCCTGCCCGATCTAAAACTGCTGCGCATCTTCGCCAGCGTGGTGCGCCACCAGGGCTTCGCCGCGGCGCAGCAGGAGCTGAACCTGTCGACCTCGGCGATCAGCACCTATATGAGCCAGCTGGAAAGCCAGCTGGGCCTCAGCCTCTGCCACCGTGGGCGCGGCGGCTTTAGCCTGACCAGCAAGGGCGAGCTGTTCCACCAGGAGTGCCTGCGCCTGTTCGGCGAGCTGGAAGGCTTCGAGCGCTATTCGGCGGCGCTCAAGGGCGAGCTGCGCGGCACCCTCAACCTCGGCGTGCTGGACTCCACGGTGAGCGACCCGGCCCTGCCCCTGGCCGAGGTGATAGGCGCCTACAGCCAGGAGCACCCGGCCGTGCATCTGCACCTGTCGGTGGCCAGCCCCTACGAACTGCAGCTGGCGGTGCTGGATAACCGCCTGGACCTGGCCATAGGCGCGTTCTCCACGCGGATGAACGGCCTGGTCTACCAGCCGTTGTACCGCGAGCAGCACTGGCTGTATTGCAGCGAGCGGCATTCGCTGTTCACCGAGCGGCGCATCCCCGAGGAAGTGATAGCCCAGCAGCGCATGGTCGGCCGCGGCTACTGGAGCCAGGCCGAGCTGGCCCGCCACGGCTTCAAGCACAGCGCGGCGACCGTGGAGTCGATGGAGGCGCAGCTGATCCTAGTGCTGTCCGGCGCCTATATCGGCTACCTGCCGGAGCATTACGCCCAGCCTTGGGTCGAGCAGGGCCGCCTCAAGGTGCTGCTGCCGGCGACCTTCGGCTATCAGGCGCCGTTCTCCCTGATCCTGCGCCGTGGCCGCTCGCGGGAAGCGCTGATCCAGACTTTCCGCGATCTGCTTAAGGCCCAGCTTAATCCGGGGTAGGGTGCGCCGTGCGCACCTGCTTGGGTCACGGGCTCTTGGTGCGCACGGCGCACCCTACGGGACTTTGACCAACCTGGGCGCGGCGAAATAGCTTTCCACTGACTCCCCTGTATTGTCGCTATCGGCGGCAAACACCACGCCGAGGATCTTGCGTGGCGCGCTGCCGAAGGCGGCGACGGCGTCCGCGTGTAGATCGCGGCTTTCGCTTAGCCATTGCCCCAGCGGCGCTTCCGGGCCGCGCAGCACCAGCATTTCCACCGTCTCGGTATAGGCGCTGCGGGCATGCGTGTCGGGGGCGGCGCGGTTGTCCCAGACGTAGCTCAGGGTCGCCGCTGGCAGGTCCGGGTCGAAGAAGGTGCGCGCCAGGCGCAGCTTCTGTCGGGTGACGAAACTCAGCGAATCCAGCGGGTAATCCAGCAGCACATAGACCCGCGCGGCATAGTCGTCGCCTTCGCGGGTGGCGAAGCGCGCCTGCTCCAGCTTCTGTTCGGTGCGCCATTGCCAGCTTAGTTGCCAGGCTTTATCCCCTGGCAGATCCAGTGGATGCAGCAGGCCACCGGCGCCGGCATCGGCCTTGATCCGCAGCACCTGTTTACCGCCCTGCGCGACCAGCGTGCGTTGCGATGGTTTGAGCTTGGGGATATCCGCCAGGCGCCAGGGCGACGACCATTCACCGTTGGGCGGCCCGGCCGTCCAGGGCGTCAGTTGGTTATCGGCCTGGGCCAGTGGCGCCAGTACCAGCAGCGCGAGCAGTAACCCGCGCATCAGCTTCTGCGCCAGGTATGAAAACGCTCGACCAGCCGTAGCAGCCCTTGCGGTGCATGCGCCCGCTTCCATTCGCCGGCAGCGTACTTGTTGGCCTCGGCCATGGTCGGGTAGCTGTGGATGGTGCCGAGAATCTTGTTCAGGCCCAGGCCGTGCTTCATCGCCAGCACGTATTCGGCGAGCAGTTCGCCGGCGTGTTCGCCGACTATGCTCACGCCGAGAATCCTGTCCTTGCCCGGTACAGTCAGCACTTTGACAAAGCCGTGGTCGGCGTCGTCGGCGATGGCCCGATCCAGATCGTCGATGCCATAGCGGGTGACGTCATAGGCGATATTCTGCGCCTGGGCCTCGCCTTCACTCAGGCCGACGCGGGCGACTTCGGGGTCGGTAAAGGTGCAGGCGGGGATCACCCGATAATCCACCTTAAAGCGTTTAAAGCCGCTAAACAGCGCATTGACCGCCGCATACCAGGCCTGGTGCGCGGCCACGTGAGTGAACTG
>DASUOY010000038.1:0-3610 GCA_036276395.1 Pseudomonas sp. | reverse complement strand
ATGGCATCAGTCGCCAGTTGGCCCGGGCCACGCGCATTTTGCATGACCATCACTTCACCCATAACGATTTGAAGTGGCGCAATCTGCTGGTCAACGAGCGGGCCGAGTTGTTCTTTATTGACTGCCCGACCGGCTCCTTTTGGTGGGGGCCGCTGCTGCGCTATCGCATCGTCAAGGATCTGGCCTGCCTAGATAAGGTCGCCAAGTACAAGCTGTCACGCAGCCAGCGTCTGCGCTTCTATCTGCAGTACTGCGGTCGTGAGCGCTTGAACGCCAGCGATAAAAAGCGCATCCGCCAGATAGTCGGGTTTTTCGAGGGCAGGGAATGAGCGACTTTATCGCCGCGGCGGATCGCGCACTGTTGGAGCGGCACAAGCTCGCCAGCTATGACGCGCTGTGGGCGCTGCAACTGGAAGCGGTGGATGAGCCCAATACCGAGCGCGGCGGCTGGAGCAGCGTATATCGCCTGGACCTGGGCGAGGCCGCCTTCTACCTCAAACGTCAGAGCAACCACCTGACCCGCAGTCTGCGCCACCCGTTCGGCGAGCCGACCTTTGCCCGTGAGTTTCGCAATATCCAGCGTTACCAGGCCCTGGGTATCCCGGCGCTGCAGGCGGCCTTCTTCGCCGAGCGGCGGCTGCCGGGCGAGCGCCGCGCCATTCTGCTGACCCGGGCCCTGGATGGCTGGTGTGATCTGGATAGCCTGCTGCCCGCTTGGCGCACGCGCAGCGAGGTGCAGCGCGCGGCCATAGTGCGCGCCTGTGGCGAGCTGGCGCAGCGTCTGCACAGTGCCGGACAGATGCATGGTTGTTTCTATCCCAAACATATCTTTCTCAAGGATAACGGCGGGGCCTTCCAGGCGCAGTTGATCGACCTGGAGAAGACCAGGCCGCTGCGCTTTGGCGAACGCGATCGGGTCCGGGATCTGGAGCCCTTGTTGCGCCGCGCCGCGGTCTGGAGCGAAGCGGAGGTGCGCCAGTTGCTGGCGACCTACCTGCCGGCTGGCGGCGATATCGAACATTGGTGGCGGCTGCTGGGCGCGCGGCGCCTGAATAAGGAGGCGCGCCGATGACCCTTGCCGAGCTGGTCCGGGCCGGACGTAGCCCCGCACTGCCGCTCTCGATCGAACTGGCGGATGCCGCCGGTCCGGCTGTCTTGCGCCTGGAGCGGCTGCTGCGGGTGCTGCCTGGTCAGCGCTATGTCGGCCTGGCCGAGTGGCGGGGGCGCAGGGTGCTGGCCAAGTTGCTGGTGGGCGGCAAGGCCGCGCGGCATTTTCAGCGTGAATTGCAGGGCGCGCGTTGGCTGGCCGAGCAAGGGCTGAACACGCCGACGCTGCTGGCCGATGGGCTGCGCGAGGGCGAGGGCGGTTGGCTGCTGTTCGATTATCTGGACGGCGCCGAAAGTCTGGGCGATGCCTGGCTGGCGCTGGAAAACACTGCGCCGTTGGCCGCCGCCCAACAGCAGGTGCTAGGCGAGGCCCTGGCCATGCTTGCCCGTCTGCACCGCCAAGGGCTATGGCAGGCCGACCTGCACCTGGACAACCTGCTGCGGCATAACGGCCAGCTGTTCGTTATCGACGGCGGCGGGGTGCAGGCCGAAGTGCCGGGCCAGCCACTGTCGCGCGACAAGGTGCTGGCCAACCTCGGGGTGTTCTTCGCCCAGCTCCCGGCGCAGCTCACGCCCTTTATCGAAGAGCTGCTGGTGCATTACCTGCTGGTCAATGGCGAGCATGCCCTGCCGCTGGAAGCCTTGCTTGAGGAAGTGGCCAAGGTGCGACGCTGGCGGATGCGCGATTATCTGCACAAGGTCGCCCGCGATTGCAGTCTGTTCAGCGCCAAGATCGGTGCCTTTGGCCTGCGGGTGGTGCGTCGTGACGTCGAGGTCGAGCTGGCGCCGCTGCTGGATAATCCCGATCAACTCACCGAGCAGGGGCATATCTACAAGACCGGTGGCGCCGCGACTGTGGCGCGGATCGAGTTGGCTGGCCAGGCGCTGGTGGTCAAGCGCTACAACATCAAGAGCTTCGCCCATTGGCTCAAGCGTTTCTGGCGCCCCAGCCGCGCCTGGCATAGCTGGATCGAGGGCAATCGCCTGCAGCTGTTGGGTATTGCCACTCCGCAGCCATTGGCCGTACTGGAGCGGCGCTGGTGCTGGCTGCGTGGACGTGCCTACCTGATTACCGAATATTGTGGCGGGCAGGATATAATCGCGCGTTTTCACGGCTATCTGCAGCAATCGCCGCCTGAAACCGACCTGCTGGCCCTTGATCGCCTGTTCGCCGCCTTGCTGCGCGAGCACATCAGCCATGGTGATCTCAAGGGGCATAACCTGCTGTGGAATGAACGGCTGGCGTGCTGGTCGCTGATCGACCTGGACGCCATGCAGCAGCATCGCAGTGACCGCAGTTTCGCCAGGGCCTATGCCCGCGACCGCGCCCGCTTTTTACGCAACTGGCCGGCTGATTCCCAGCTGTTCCAGCTGCTCGACCAACGTTTACCGCAGGTGCCCGGCACCTGCCCGAAATAGAGGCAAAACCAGTGGCATTGACCATTCTCGGCCTGTCCGGCGCTCTCAGTCATGATCCTTCCGCCGCCCTGTATATCGACGGCAAGTTGATCGCGGCCGCCGAAGAAGAGCGCTTCGTGCGCGACAAGCACGCGAAGAACCGCATGCCCTACGAGTCGGCCAAGTTCTGCCTGGAACAGGCTGGGATCAAGCCGAGCGACGTCGACGTCGTGGCCATCCCGTTCGCCCCGATCAGCATCTTCGAGAAGGCCCGCTGGCAGTACGCCAAGCGCTACTGGTATGCGCCGGATCGCGCCCTCGACGCCATCCTTATGGGTAATCGCCGCTATACGCGCTACTACAAACATATCCAGTGGTGCCTGCAGCAACTCGGCTTCGACCTGAAGAAGATCAAGATCGAGCCGGTCGAGCACCACCTGGCCCATGCCGCCAGCGCCTACCACTGCTCGGGTTTCACCGAGAAAACCGCGATCCTCGGCATCGACGGCAAAGGCGAGTACGCCACCACCTTCTTCGGCTATGGCGAGAATGGCAAGATCCACAAGATCAAGGAGTTCTTCGACCCGGACTCCCTCGGCGGGCTGTACGGCGCGATCACCGAATTCCTCGGCTTCGAGATGCTCGACGGCGAGTTCAAGGTCATGGGCATGGCGCCCTATGGCGATGCCAGCAAGTACGATTTCTCCCGGTTGGCCAAGTTCGAGAACGGTGAGCTGCTCATCAATACCGAGTACGCCAACGTCATCGGCCTGCGCCGCTATAAAGAAAACGGCAAGGGTTTCTACTTCTCGAAGAAGCTGATCGAGTGGCTGGGGCCGAAGCGCCAGGGCGATATCGCCGATGATCCCTATATCCACTACGCCGCCAGCATGCAGGCGCTGTTCGAGAAGCTGGCGCTGCAGATGATGGAGCACTACCTGGGCGACATCATCCGCGAGACCGGCAAGATCGCCTTCGCCGGCGGCTGCGCGCTGAACGTCAAGCTCAACCAGAAGATCATCGCCCGCCCGGAGGTCAAGGAGCTGTTCGTCCAGCCGGCCTCCGGCGACGCCGGCACCGCGGTCGGTGCCGCGGCCTACGTCTC
>DASUOY010000037.1:0-7852 GCA_036276395.1 Pseudomonas sp. | reverse complement strand
GCGTATCACCAGCCTGCTGGCCAATGGCGAGCTGGAGCGCGCCGCCGGGCTAAGCCTGAGCCCGGAGCATTCGCGGCTGATGCTGTGTGGCAACCCGCAGATGATCGAGGACACCCGCGCCCTGTTGAAACAGCGCGGCTTGCAGTTGAGCCTGAGCCGGCGGCCGGGGCAGGTGGCGGTGGAAAATTATTGGTAAACCGGCTCTTTAGCTGGCCGTATCGGGATGCGCCGCGCTGGTACTGGGCGCGCAGAGCGGCAGGCGGATGGCGAAGCGCACGCCCCAGCCGAGCTGGCTGGCCACCTCCAGCTTGCCGCCGAGCACGCCGGTGACCAGGTTGTGCACTATGTTCAGGCCCAGGCCGCTGCCGCCCTGGCCCAGGCGGGTGGTGAAGAAGGGGTCGAAGATCCGCGGCAGGTTCTCTTCCGAGATGCCGTGGCCATTGTCGGAAAGCGCCAGCTCAATCCAGCCGGGTTCGTAGGGGAAGGCATAGAGGCCGATCTTGCCGTGCTCCAGGCCATCGAGACCGTGCATCAGGGAGTTGTTGATCAGGTTGACCAGCACCTGGCCGAGGGCGCCGGGGTAGCTGTCCAGCTCGATGCTGTCGTCGATATTGCTGTCGATAACGAAGGGGGTTTTCTTCAGGGTCGGGCCCAGGGTAATCAAGATTTCCTTGACCACCTCGCTGAGCTGGAAGTGCCGGCGCTGGGCGCTGGCCTGGTCGACCGCGACCTGCTTGAAGCTGGTGATCAGCTCGCTGGCGCGGCGCAGGTTGCGCACCAGGATGTCGGTGGCGGTCTTGTTGTCCTGCAGGAACTGGTCGAGCATCGAGCGCTTGAGGGCGCCCTGGCTGACCACCGCGGCGATATCGCGGCTGTAGTCTTCCAGGGTGCTGGCGGCCATCAGGCTATTGCCGATCGGGGTGTTGAGTTCGTGGGCGATGCCGGCGACCAGGGAGCCCAGGGCCGAGAGCTTCTCGCTCTGCACCAGTTCGGTTTGCGCGCGCTGCACCGTCTGCATGGCCTTGCTCAGCTCCTCATTGCTCTTGCTCAGGGCCTCGGTGCGCTCGGCCACACGCTGCTCCAGGCTGGCGTTGAGTTCGCGGTAGGCCAGCTCGGCGCGCTTCTGGTCGGTGACGTCGATGTCCATGCTGACGAACTGCAGGCTGCCGTCGGCGGCGGGAATGCTGAAGGTGGTGGTCAGCACGCAGATCTTGCGCTCCGGGCTGAGCTGCAGCTCGCTCAGGTAGGGGCCAACCGGCAGGCCCTTGGCCGCCTGGCCGAGGCTGGCGATAAACATGGCCTGCTGCCCCGGGCTGTGGAACAGCTGATCAAGGGTCTTGCCCAGGGCCGCTTCCCTGGGGATGTCGTAGATGCTTTCGCTGGCATGGTTCCACAGCAGGATATGGCCGCTGGCATCGAACCACTGCACGGCCACGTTGGGCGTGTACTCCAGGGTGGCGAGCAGGCGGTCCTCGCTTTCGCGCAGGCTCTGGGCGGTATCCAGCAGCGCCTGCTCGCGCTCGTGGATGGCCCCGACCATGCGCTGCAGACTGCTGCGCAGGGTGTTCAGCTCGCTGATGCGGCTCGGCTCCATGGGCAGGTCATAGTTGCCGTTGGCGATCTCGCCGACATGCCGGGTGAACTGCGAGATACGCCGCGCCAGGCTCCAGCTGGTGCTGCCGGCAATCACCAGGGCGGCGGCCAGGGCCAGGCCGAGGGCGATCAGCAGGCGCTGCCAGGTGGTGTTGATCAGGGCATGGGCCTGGGCCTGCGGCTGCGCCACCAGCACCTGCCAGCCCGGGCCGTTGACCGGCCGCGCCAGGCCCAGCAACTGCTCGCCGTCGAGGCTGAACTGGCGCACCGAGGGGTCATGCAGCACCCGCAGGTGGCCGAGGTTGAGCTGCTGGCCGGCCTGGGCGCTCTGCGAGTCGGCGATCAGCTGGTGCTGGCGGTCGAGCATGCGGATCTGCAGGCTGCCGTCCTGGCTCAGTTGCCGGGCCAGTTCCGGCAGGGGGCTGATCGCCACCTCGCCGACCAGGACGCGCTGGCCGACCGGCTGGGCCAGGGCCACCGCCAGGCGGGCGCTGACGGTGGAGAGAAAGCTGTTGGACCACACCGCCTTTCTGTCCAGCTGGGCCTGGCGCACGAAGTCGCGGGCGGAAATGTCCAGGCCGAACAGGTTCTGCCGCAGGTTGCGCTGGCTGGCGGGTAGGCCGATGGCATTGATGCGCCCGTCGCTGTCGCTGAGGTAGATGGCCTCGTAGAAATCCGAGGTGTCGGCGTAGGCGTCCAGCAGGGTCTGGATCTGCAGGCGGTCGAGCTGCGGGTTGTTGTGGAACAGCTCGGCGAGGGAGTTGAGCTCGCGGTTGGCGATGCTGAAGTGGCGCTCCAGCTGGCGCGCGATGGAGTCCGCGGTAAAGCTCTGGCGGTTCTCCACGTCCTGCTGCATCAGGGGTTCGTAGTACAGGCGAAACAGCAGGCCGAGGGTCAGCACCGGGATGCCCGCGACCAGGATAAAGCGGCTGGCCAGGGTCAGCAGCAGCGGGTGCGACGACAGGCGCTTACTCAAGACTGCTGAACCGGCCATCGCGTACCACCATGGGGTAAAGATAGCTTTCGCTGTCGCCGAAATCGTCGAAGCGGATCGGCCCCTGCAGGCCCTGGAACTGGCGGATGCGCAGCAGCGCCTGCTTCAGCGACTCGCCGGCCTGGCGCTGCTCTATGGCCGTGAGCAGGATGCGGGTGGCGTTGTAGCAGGTGACCGCGGCGGTATCTATGCCCTTGCCGAAGCGGGCCTGGTAGCGCTCCTTGAACTCGACGAAATGGGCCGACTGATCACTTATGTTGAAGGCCTGGGCGGTGATCATGCCTTCCACGGCGCGCCCGCCCATTTCCAGCAGGGCATCGGCCGCCGCCCAGGCCGAGGTGGCGAGAATCAGCTGGGGCTCGCGCTGGCGCAACTGGGTGGCCAGCAGGGCGGTGTCCAGGGCGTTGCTGATCAGCACCACGGCGGGCGGCTGGTCGCTCAGGGCGCGCTGCGCCAGGGCGGCGAAATCGGTTTGCGCCCCGCGGGTAAACGCCACCACCTGGCCAACTTCGCCGCCGGCCGCCTGCAGATGCTGGCTGAACTCGGCGAGCCAGGGCTGGGTGAAGATCTGGTTGCTCTGCTCGATGATCACATTGACCCGCGTCAGCTTGTGTTGCTGGCGCAGGTACTTGGCGATATCCCGGGCGTCCGGGTTGGTATGCCCGAGGGTGCGGAAGAACTGATCGTCGCGCCCAGCCAGCAAAGGGCTGAGCGGGGTGCCGGCCATCAGCAGGATATTGGCCGCGGTGAACTGGGGCGCCAGTTGTTCGGCGATCATGCTGGTCATGGGGCCGAGTACGGCCTCGACCTTGGCGGCTATCAGCTCCTCGGCCGCCCGCTTGGCCCGCTGCGGGTCGGAACCGTCGTCACGGAACAGCAACTCGATGGGCCGGCCGCGCACCCCGCCCTTGGCGTTGGCTTCTTCCACCGCCAGCTGCATGCCATTACGCCCGGTCAGTCCTAAGCTGGCGCTGACTCCGGAAACATCCACTATCACGCCCAGGCGAATGGGCTCGGGCGGCTCGGCTTGTTTCTCGCACGCACCCAGCAGCAGGCAGGCCAACAGCGCCGGCAGCAGCGTCCGGCGATCAGTGCACATCGTCATAGCGGCCCTTGCGGATTACCGTCAGGTAGGTGGGGCTTTGCGTGTCGCCGAAGTCGTCGAAGCGGATCGGCCCCTGCAAACCGGCATATTCGCGCTGGCGCAGCAGGCTCTGTTTCAGGGATTCGCCGCGCTTCTGCGCGGCCAGGACCTGCAGCACCACCTGGGTGGCGTTGTAGGTGGTCATGGCGGCGAAGCCGGGCGGGTGGCCGAAGCGCTGGGCAAAGGCCTGCTGAAAGGCCAGCACGGCCGGCTGTGTGCTGTGCAGCTGCATATAGTGCGGCACTACCACTCCTTCCACCGCCTGCCCGCCCAGCTCCAGCAGGATGTCGGTGGCGGCCCATTCGGCGGTGGCCAGCAGGGCCTGGGGTTGCAGCTGGCGCAGCTGGTTGATCAGCAGGGCGGCATCCCGCGCGCTGCTGATCAGCAGCACCGCCTGGGGCTGGCCCCGCACCGTCTGGCTGGCCAGGGCGGCGTAATCGGTCTGCGGTGCGGAGTGGAAGCGCACCAGGGCCTGGGCGCTGCCGCCGTATTCCTGGAAGGCGGCGACGAACTGCTTGGCCCAGGACTCGCTATAGGCCTGGTTGCTCAGGTCCAGCACCAGGTTGATGCTTTTTACTCCGCGCGCCTCGGCCAGGTATTTGGCCATGGCCCGGGCGTGGCCGACGTGGCTGCCGATGGTGCGAAAGAAATAGTCGTCCTGGCCGCTCAGGCTTTCGCTGCTCACCGTGCCGGCCATCATCAGCACTTCGGCCTCGCTGGCCAACGGTGCGGCGACCGTGGCCACGGCGCTGGTCATGGGCCCGAGAATGGCGGCGACGTTGGCATTGAGCAGTTCGCGGGTGACCCGCTTGCCCTGCTCGGGGTCGAGCTGGTCATCCTTGATCATCAGCGCCAGCTGGCGGCCCTTGATGCCACCGGCGGCGTTGGCCTGTTCCACGGCCAGTTGCACGCCATTGCGCCCGGCGGTGCCGAGGTCGGCATTGGCCCCGGACAGGCCACCGATAAAGCCCAGGCGAATCGCCTCCGGCTCGCCGCAACCGGCCAGGGCCAGGCTCAGGCCAAGCGCGAGCAGCAAGGCGTGGGGAGTCGGCATGCGGGCCACCCTCAGGCGCCCGGTGGGCTGATAAAGCTCAGCAGCGCCGGCAGTTCCAGGGGTTTGGAAAACAGGTAGCCCTGGCCCTCATGGCAGCCCATCTGCTTGAGCGCGGCGGCCTGGCCTTCCTCCTCGATGCCCTCGGCGATCAGCTCCAGCTCCAGGCTGCGACCCAGCTGCACTATGGTTTCGACTATGCGCCGGCTGCCATCGCTCTGCGCCATATGGCGGACGAAACTGAGGTCGATCTTCAGGCGGTCGACGTTCAATTGTTCGAGGTAGCTGAGCGAGGAGAAGCCGGTGCCGAAGTCGTCCACGGCAATGCTCACCCCCAGCAGCTTGATGCGGTTGAGCAGCTCGATCATAAACTCGGCATCGAGCATGGCCACCGATTCGGTGATTTCCAGTTCCAGCAGCTGCGGGTCGATGCCGCTGTCGTGCAGCGCGCGCTGCAGGATGTCGAGGAAGTCGCCCTGGCGGAACTGCGCCACCGATACGTTGACCGCCATGCGCAGTGGCTGGCCGCTGTGCTGGATGATCTGTTGCAGGTCCCGGCAGGCGCTGCGCAGCACCCATTCGCCGAGACCGACGATCAACCCGGAGCTTTCCGCCAGGGGAATAAATTGCGTCGGCGCGACGAACTGGCCGTCCTCGCGGCGCCAGCGCAGCAGGGCTTCGACGCCGATCAGGCGGCGATCGAGCAGCGACACCTGGGGTTGGTAGACGACGAACAGCTGTTCGCGTTCGAAGGCGCTGCGCAGTTCCTGCAGCAGCTGCACGCGGGCGCGGGTGGCCTGCTCCATGGCGCGGGTGAAGTGGCTGATGCGCCCGCGCTGGTGCTGCTTGCCGTGCTTGAGGGCAATATTGGCGGCCTTCAGCGCCTCGCTGCCGTTGCCGTCGATCTGGTCCAGGCAGGTCAGGCCGATGGTGGTGGTAACGCGCTGGCTCAATTCGGCGAAACGCAGCGGTTGCTGGAACAGCCGTTCGAGGGTCGCCGCGTTGGCCACGTTGTTGCTGGCGAGGATGCCGAACACATCGCCGGCTACCCGGGCCAGCAGGGTGCCGACGGGCAACTGCTGCTGCAGGCGCGCCACCACGGCGGCGAGCAGGGCGTCGCCGTGCTGGTGGCCGAGGGTGTCGTTGAGTTCGGAGAAGCCATCGATATCGATCAGCGCCAGGGTGGTTTGCGCCGTGTTGGCGCCGGCCAGGGCCTGGTCGAGGGCCTGGACCAAAGCCAGGCGGTTGGGGATGCGCAGCAGCTGGTCGCGGTAGGCGTGGTCCTTGAGCTGGCTGAGCAGCAGCACGTTGTCCAGGGTGATGATGATATTGCTGCAAAACACCTCCAGCAGTTGCTGATCCAGCTCGTTCAGCGGCCGTTCGGTCTGCAGGTAGGCGGCCATATGGTTATGCCCCTGGCCGGGGAAGAACAGGGTGGTCGAGAGGCTGCCATAGAGGTTGCGCCGCTCGTCCAGGGCCTGGCTCAGGGCCTGGGCGACCGCCTTGTTGGGCAGTTCGTCGAGTTGCTTGTTGATGCACTCGGTCAGGCTGCCGGCTGCGGCCACTATCAGGGCATGGGCCGGCGAGGCCTGATGGTCATAGGCACAGACCACGCCTTCGGGCGGCAGGCCGAGCAGGCCGCAGATTTGCGTAATTATGCCGGCGGCGAACTCGCTGACGCCCTGGCGCGCCAGCAGGTGGCTGCTGGCACGGATCACCATGCCCAGGCCGCGGCGGCTGGCGTTGATGGTGTGGATCTGGTCGTAGGAGCGGATGGCGGCGGTCAGGGCGGTATACAGGCGGTTGCGGGTCAGCTCGGATTTGGTCTTGTAGTCGTTGATGTCGTAATCGCGGATGGCTTCCATTTCCGGGGCGTAGCCCGGCTGACCGGTACGCAGGATGATGCGTGTTTCGCTGTTGTGCAGCTCCTCGCGGATGCGCCGCACCAGATGCAGGCCGGCGTGCTCGGACTCCATCACCACGTCCAGCAGGATCACCGCGACCTGGCTCTGTTCGCCGAGCACGGTGATGGCCTGGGCCGCCGAGTAGGCGTGCAGGAAGCGCAGCTGGCGGCCGAGGATTTCGGTGTTGGCCAGGGCGAAGCAGGTGGACTGGTGCACGTCCTGGTCGTCATCGACGATCAGCACCTGCCAGCAGGGTTTGCTCGTGCCGAGCTCCTCAGGGTGGGCTTCATCGTCGAAGGAGAACAGCTCGTCTTCTGCGCGGTCGCTCATCTGTAGGCCTTGTAAACGTCTAAGCGTGGGAGGGCCTCTGCGGGCTCTGTGTCGTCACCGGCAGCACGCGGGGGCGGACCAGGTGAAGCATTGGGCGGGTTGCCGGCTGGCGGGTGCGGATGGCGTGACAGTGGGCAGCTCGCCTTAGCAGTCTAGGCGATATTTTTGCGCCTAGCGGGGCTGTGCTCTGCGGTGCCGGGGGAGGGGCTGGGGCATCGGTAGGATGCCCCGGGGGAGGGCGCTTATCCGCGCTCTTGCTGGCTCTTCAACAGGTCGCGGATTTCGCCGAGCAGTTCCTGTTCCTTGGTCGGTGCCGGCGGCTCGGCGGGGGCGGCCGCTTCCTCGCGCTTGAGCTTGTTGAGCACCTTGATGCCCATAAAGATGGCGAAGGCGACGATCAGGAAGTCGATCACGCTCTGGATAAACTTGCCGTAGGCCAGGGTCACCGCGGCGGCATCGCCTTCGGCGGCCTTGAGCACTATGGCCAGGTCGGAGAAGTCCACGCCGCCGATCAGCACGCCCAGTGGCGGCATCACCACATCGCCGACGAAGGAGGAGACTATCTTGCCGAAGGCGGCGCCGATAATGATGCCCACGGCCATGTCGACCACGTTGCCTTTGACGGCGAAGGCTTTGAATTCGCTCAGAATACTCATGCTACTTTCCCTGATGGAGGCTGGTGCGCTGAGTGTAATTCAGGCCGTCACGCTTGCCAGCATCCGATCACGCCGGAAAGTTCACCTCGGGCAGGGCTTCGAAGCCCGGCTTGGCCAACAGGTAGCCTTGAAACAGCTCGATGCCCATGTCCCGCAGCGCATACAGCTCGCCAGGGGTTT
>DASUOY010000036.1:0-4564 GCA_036276395.1 Pseudomonas sp. | reverse complement strand
TGGCCAGCCAGTCTTTGTCCTCGCGCCGTACAAGGGGTACACGCCAGCCGATCAGGCCCTTGTAGATGGGGATGCGGATCGGCAGCAGGTTTTCCTCGCGTAGCTTGGTGGTCATGCTCCACATCAGCTGCACGGCACCATCGTTCTGCTCCAGCGATTGTTCGGCGCGGCTCTGCGGCATGGGCCGGTGCGAGGGCTGCAGTTGGTAGTCGGCGCCGCTCTTGCTCAGGGCCTGGCGCAGCAGCTCGACCACGTAGGCCTCCGGATCTACCCCGCTGGAGTGCAGCGGGTAGGTCAGCGTCTCGGCGAACGACAGGAGCGGGCACAGCAGCATAAGCAGGGCGAGCGGGCGAGGGCTGGGCATGGGCGGTATGACTCCGCTACGGATGCTTCAGCATGGCCCCGCGCTGACGCTCTTGCCAGCTGGGGTGGGTGCGATCTTCTGTCATCAGTCTGTAATCGCCGTGTCATAGGCTCTCGGCAACTTTTCCCAAGGAGCGTGAGATGAAACTGTTCAGCCTGTCCGTCCTGGCCCTCGGCCTGTCTGCCAACCTGGCCATGGCCGAAGTGCGCGTCGAGGGGCCGATCGAGTACGGCGTGTTCGCCACCCAGTTCAAGGACCCGCAGCCGGGTGAGCGGCTATTGAGCCGCGCCAACCAGCCTATCGAACAGACTGATCAGGTGCCGGCCACGCTGGGTACCAAGTTCGGTATGCGTTACAGCCTGGCGGGCAAGGTCGCCGGGGATGCGCCTCTGACCCTGCTGTACCTGACCCCGGGCGTGATTACCCCGGATGGCCAGCGCCACGACAAGTTTGTGGTGACGCAGAAGCTGGTGCCGGATGCGGCCCAGGATGTGATGGCGTTTGAATTCACCGAGCACCATGAACTGGTGCCGGGTGAGTGGCATTTCCTGGTGTTTCAGGAGGACCGCAAACTGGCCGAGCAGCGCTTTAGCGTGCGTTGATTGCTAGGGCTAGAAACGACAAGGCCACCCAATTGGGTGGCCTTGTCGTTTGCTGCATTTGACGCTCGGGCGGCTTACTTGCCCGCCCAGCGCTTGAGCACCAAGGTGGCGTTGGTGCCACCGAAGCCGAAGCTGTTGCTCATCACGGTGTCGATCTTGGCGTTCTCGATGGTCGAGCGCTGGATCGGCAGATCGGCGATTTCCGGGTCGATTTCGTCGATGTTGACCGAGCCGGCAATGAAGTTGCCTTCCATCATCAGCATGCAGTAGATCGCTTCCTGTACGCCGGCGGCGCCTAGGGAGTGGCCGGACAGGCTCTTGGTGGAGCTGATGGCCGGTGCCTTGGCGCCGAACACTTCACGCACCGCGCGGCTTTCCGCGACGTCGCCGACCGGGGTCGAGGTGCCGTGAGTGTTCAGGTAGTCGATCGGCGTGTCGACGGTGGCCAGGGCTTGCTGCATGCAGCGCACTGCGCCTTCGCCGCTCGGCGCGACCATGTCGTAGCCGTCGCTGGTTGCGCCATAGCCGACGATTTCCGCATAGATCTTGGCGCCACGCTTGAGGGCGTGTTCCAGTTCCTCGACCACCACCATGCCGCCACCGCCGGCGATAACGAAACCGTCACGCTTGGCGTCGTAGGCACGGGAAGCCTTTTCCGGGGTTTCGTTGTACTGGGTGGAGAGGGCGCCCATGGCGTCGAACAGGAAGCTCTGGCTCCAGTGTTCTTCCTCACCACCGCCAGCGAAGACGATGTCCTGCTTGCCCAGTTGGATCTGCTCGACCGCGTTGCCGATGCAGTGGGCACTGGTGGCGCAAGCCGAGGAGATCGAGTAGTTGACGCCCTTGATCTTGAACGGCGTGGCCAGGCAGGCGGAAACGGTGCTGCCCATGGTGCGCGGTACGCGGTAGGGACCGACGCGCTTGACGCCTTTCTCGCGCAGGATGTCCATGGCTTCCATCTGGTTGAAGGTGGAAGCGCCGCCGCTGCCTGCGATCAGGCCAACGCGCGGGTTGGAAATTTCTTCCGCGCTCAGGTTGGCATCCTTGATCGCCTGTTCCATGGACAGGTAGGCGAAGGCCGCGGCATCGCCCATAAAGCGATAGACCTTGCGGTCGATCAGCTCTTCCAGGTTGAGGTCGACGGAGCCGGAAACCTGGCTACGTAGGCCCATCTCGGCGTATTCCGGATTGAAACGGATACCGGGACGGCCAGCACGCAGGTTGGCGGAAACGGTTTCTTTGTCATTGCCCAGGCACGAAACGATGCCCAGGCCGGTAATTACGACGCGACGCATGCGGGGAATCCTTTAGAAACTGTCGGTAGAAGTGAACAGGCCGACACGCAGGCCTTCGGCACTGTAGATTTCGCGGCCATCGACGCTGACGGTGCCATCGGCAATAGCCAGGACCAGGGAGCGGGCAATGGTGCGTTTGATCTGGATGTTGTAGGTGACTTTCTTGGCGGTTGGCAGCACCTGGCCGAAGAACTTCACTTCGCCGGAGCCCAGGGCGCGGCCGCGGCCGGGGTTGCCCTGCCAGCCGAGGTGGAAACCGACCAGTTGCCACATCGCATCCAGGCCCAGGCAGCCAGGCATTACCGGGTCGCCCTCGAAGTGGCAGGCGAAGAACCACAGGTCCGGGGTGATATCGAGCTCAGCGACAATTTCGCCCTTGCCGTACTTGCCGCCGGTGTCGCTGATGTGGGTGATGCGATCGATCATCAGCATGTTCGGGGCGGGCAGTTGCGCATTACCTGGGCCGAACAGCTCGCCGCGGCTGCAGCGCAGTAGGTCTTCCCGGGTAAAGGCGTTTTGTTTGGTCATGCGAGCTCCTCAATATTTCCCTAGCACCAAGGCTGGGCGAATCGTCCTGGCTGGTGGCGCGATCATCGCAGCGCCTCCCAGCAGCCTAGTCATAGACTGTTGCGTTGTGGTGAAAGTCACAGCGGCTTAAGTACAGTTGTGCTCTGAGTGGGTAGCTTGCCACACAGGCGTTGCGCAAAGGGCGGCGCAGATCAAGCCTGCAGCAGTTTAACCCGCTTGGCCACCCGTCGAAGGTCGAGGCTGGCTGGCCCGGGTGGGCCCCAGCCAGCGTTGCAGTATCCGCTGCAAATCCGCACGCTTAAAGGGTTTGGCCAGGTAATCGTTCATGCCTGCCTCCAGGCAGGCTTCGCGGTCGCCCTGCAGGGCGTTGGCGGTGAGGGCGATAATCGGCAATTCGGCGTGCCCCGGCAGGCGGCGGATCTGCCGGGTGGCTTCGTAGCCGTCCATGATCGGCAGGCGGCAATCCATCAATATCCCGGCGAAGCTGCGCTGGCTGAGCAGGTGCACGGCCTGGGCGCCGTCCGCCACCAGGCTGACCTGGTAACCCAGGCTGCGCAGCATGGCCTCGATCACGGTCTGGTTGACCGGGTTGTCCTCGACCAACAATACCTCTTGGCCCAGGCCTTGCGGGTGCTCCAGCGGCATGTCCGGCATGGCCTGGGGCTGCTGCTGGGAGAAGGGCAGTGGCACTTCCAGGGTAAATACCGAACCCTGGCCCTCCTGGCTTTGCGCGCGCAGGGTGCCGCCCATGCGTTCGGCCAGGGTGCGGGCGATCGGCAGGCCAAGCCCGGTGCCGCCGTAGCGCCTGGAAATCGAGGTGTCGGCTTGCTGGAAGGCGTCGAACATATGTTCCAGGCGCTCGGGGGAAATGCCGATGCCGCTGTCGTGCACCGCGCAGCTGAACCACAGCACCTGATTGTCCAGGGCTTGCCAGTGGGTTTGCACACGGATGCTGCCTTCTTCGGTGAACTTCAGCGCGTTGCCGATCAGGTTGACCAGAATCTGCCGGATACGCGTCGGGTCGCCTTGCACCTCCAGCTGTTCCAGGCCGCTTTGGGTGTCCAGTTGCAGCTGCAGGCCGCGTTGCTGGGCGCTGTGCTGGAACACCTGGATCGAGCTTTGCAGCAGGTCGAGCAGGTTGAAGGGGATGCGTTCCAGTTCCAGGGCGCCGCGTTCGATGCGCGAGAAGTCGAGAATGTCGTTGATGACCTTGAGCAGATGCTCGGTGGACTCGGTGGCCAGCGCCGCGTATTCCTCCTGCTCCTTGCTCAGTTCGGTGGTTTCCAGCAGCTGCAGCATGCCCAGCACGCCATTCATGGGGGTGCGCAGTTCGTGGCTCATCATGGCGAGGAAATCCGACTTGGCCCGGTTGGCCAGCTCCGATTGCTCGCGGGCTTGGATCAGCAGGCTCATGGCTCGCTGCTGCTCATCGCTGGCGCGGGCCAGGCCATTGGCCAGGTTGTTGATATGTTGGGCCAGGGCCCGAAGTTCGCCGTCGCCCACTTCTGGCAGGGTGGTCTGGTAGTTGCCGGCCTGGATGGCGCTGACTGCCTCGCTCATGGCGCTCAGCGGCTGCGAAAGATGGCGGGCCAGGCGCCGGGCCAGGAGAAAGGTCAGGATCAGGGCGAAAACTGCCAGCAAGGTGGCCTTGAACAGGATTTCCTGTTGGCGGGTGTTGAAGGCATCACTGGACATGCCGACCACCACATGGCCCAGATAATCATCGGCCAGGGGGGCGGCTTTTTTCTCGAAGAAGGCGGCGCTGTTGAGTTCGG
>DASUOY010000035.1:0-17791 GCA_036276395.1 Pseudomonas sp. | reverse complement strand
GTACCTATTGCAGCCGATACCGCCAGCGCCGCGATCAGATACCTGACTCCATCACCGGTGGAGATTCCGGCGCCTGGGCGCTCAATCACTTCTTTCATTGGGGGGTCCTCATGGGGCTTTAACCGGCGGCTCGACCTTCCTGGAAGGAAGGATCTTGCTGTGCCAGACTCTAAGTCATGCAAGTTGGTCAAATGACCAAGTCACGAGATCAAAAGCAATCCACATGCCAACTACAAAAAACATGAAAACTCGTTATTTATCATGTAGATGTAATTTTTATAACAACTGTCATGCGATACATAGACACCCATCGCGCACAGTTATGTTCCGTTAAGGCGCACCGCAATGTGGCATTTCGTAACTAGTGTTACGCATAATCACGATCGCATTGCGCGGCACAACCACCTGCAGCTCCAACATCGAGCTGAGCCATGCGCCGATACAGTTCGATTCATGACGCAACACCAGGGTTCCGGTAGCATCCGTCAGCCCCGAAGCCGAGCACATAAACCTTAGTATTGTCGTAGAAATGGAGATTGCCTTATGGCCAGAGTGGGCGCTGAACTGCGCAGACAGGACTTCGTGAAAGCGACCGTCAAAGTCATTGCCGAACATGGGGTCGCCAATGCGACGACTCGGCGTATCGCCGCCGCCGCGAACTGCCCCCTGGCATCGTTGCACTACGTGTTCCACACCAAAGACGACCTTTTCTATGCGGTCTACGAGTCACTTTTCAGCTTGCCGCACCAAACACTGGAGCGTGTGCCGGCCGGCACCACTGCCGCCGAATCGGTAACGGAGATGCTTCGCCAATTGGTCGACTGGTTCACCACGAATCCGGACATTGCCAAGGCACAATCCGAGCTGTTCTTCTGGACCATGCGCAACAACCCCGAGATGGCGAACCGAATCTACTCGGTCGCCATCGAGGCAACCGAACAGGCGATGGCAAGGGCTATTGGAACTCAGCTCGACGCAGTATCCCTGAACGCCACCAGCCGCCTGCTTACCCACCTGTTTGATGGTCTACTCGTCGCTTGGTCTGCCCACGGAGATAGGGAGCGTTTGGCGACAGACACCGAAACGGCCTGCCGAGCACTGAGCATGCTCGTCAACAGCTACTGAGTCTTTTGCGGTCCCGCATTGATTGCGGGACGTCCTGCATTAGCTGCCACCTGACCGCAGCCCAAGATGCGGAACAGCCCAATCTAGGCAATTAGCAAAACTGCCGTTGCGCAGCATGGCTCACTCCACTACCTGGGCCGATTCTGGCTCGGGCTTGCGCTGCAGCAGCGACAAGACCCAGACGAAACAGATGGGCACGAATATCACCCCCAGCAGGGTGGCGCCGAGCATGCCGCCGATAACTCCGGTGCCAATGGCTCGCTGACTGGCGGCTCCGGCGCCGCTGGCCAGAACCAGTGGCACAACGCCGAGAATGAACGCCAGGGAAGTCATGACGATAGGACGGAAGCGTAAGCGGGCGGCCTCGACGACGGCCTCGCGCAAGCTGCTCCCCTGCTCCCAGAGCTCCTTGGCGAACTCTACGATAAGGATCGCGTTCTTCGCCGCCAGCCCGATGATGGTGATCAGACCAACCTTGAAGTAGACGTCGTTGGGCAAACCGGCGACCATCACCGCCAGCACCGCGCCGAGCGCACCGATCGGCACGATCAGCATCACCGTCAGGGGGATCGACCAACTCTCGTAGAGCGCCACCAGCACCAGGAACACCACTAGGATGGCCAGGGCGAATAGCTGCGCTGCCTGGCCGCTGGCGACCTTCTCCTGGTAGGACAACCCGCTCCACTCATAGCCGATGCCGGGCGGCAGTGCAGAGACCAGGCGCCCCATCTCAGCCATGACCTCGCCGGTGCTCACGCCGGGCATGGCATCGCCGGCGATGCGGATAGTGGGGTAGCCGTTGTAGCGCACGATCTGCACCGGCCCCTCCTCCCAGTGGATGCTGACGAAGGCGCTCAGCGGTACTAGCTTGCCGCCGGCATTGGGCACGTAGAGACCGAGCACGCTTTCCGGCGTCATCCGCGCGCTCTGCTCGGCTTGCACCACCACACGCTGCTGGCGGCCGGAGTTGGCAAAGTCGTTGATCACCGCCGAACCGAAAGCGGTGGACAGCGCACTGTTGATCGACTCGAAGCTCACGCCATGGGCTCGCGCCTTCTCGCGATCGATATCCACACGCAACTGCGGGGCCTCCGCCAGGCCTTCCATCATGGCGTAGAGGATCTTCGGGTTGCCATTGGCCTGGCTGAGCAGCTGGTCGCGGGCGGCCAGCAGGGCCTCGCGGCCGAGGCCGCCGCGATCCTGCAGGCGCAGGGCGAAACCGCCGGAGTTACCCAGACCGTCGATGGGTGGCGGCATCACCGCCATCACGGCACCGTCGCCGGGCACGGCGAAGTGTTGGTTGACCGCCGCCGTTTCCGCCTCGGCCGACTGCGCCGCGCCGCGCAGGGACCAGTCCTTGAAGGTGGGGAAGGCCAGCGCGGCGTTCTCGCCCATGCCGGAGAAGCTGAAGCCCATGACCAGGAAGGAGGAGTCGACCGCCTCGCGGGATTGCAGGAAGCGCTCCAGCTCCTGGGCAGTGGCATCGGTGCGCGCACGAGTGGCCCCCGGCGGCAGCTGCATGTCGACGATGCTGTAGCCCTGATCCTCGACCGGTACGAAGGACTCCGGCAGTCGCAGGTAGAAGAACCCCAGCAAGCCGATGATGCCCAGATACACCAGCATGTAACGCCCGGCCCGCCGCACCAGGCCATGGTTCAGCAGGGCGTAACGCTCAGTGAGGCGATCGAAGGCGCGGTTGAAGGCACCGAAGAAACCGCGCTTGTCATGGTGGCCATGGGCAATCGGCTTGAGCAGCGTGGCACACAGCGCCGGGGTGAAGGTCAGGGCGAGGAAGCCGGAGAACAGGATGGACACCGCCAGCGCCAGGGAGAACTGCTGGTAGATGACGCCCACCGAGCCAGCCATAAAGGCCAGCGGCAGGAACACCGCCGCCAGCACCAGGGTGATGCCGACGATGGCGCCGGACACCTGGCCCATGGCCTTGACTGTGGCTGCCGCCGGCGACAGCCCCTCCTCGGCCATGATCCGCTCGACGTTCTCCACCACTACGATGGCGTCATCCACCAGGATGCCAATGGCCAGGACCATGCCGAACATGGTCATCATGTTCACCGAGAAGCCCAGCAGGTGCATCACCGCCAGCGTGCCCAGCAAGCACACCGGCACCACGATGGACGGGATCAGGGTGTAGCGGACGTTCTGCAGGAACAGGAACATCACCAGGAACACCAGCGCCATGGCCTCGAGCAGCGTGTGGATGACCTTCTCGATGGCCACCTCGACGAAGCGCGAGGTGTCGTAGGGGACGGCGTACTCCACATCGTCCGGGAAGTTTACCGACAGCTCGGCCAGGCGCTGCTTGACCGCCTCGGCGGTCTGGATGGCGTTGGCCCCGGGGGACAGCTGGATGGCCCCGGCCACCGCCGGCTTGCCGTTCAGGCGCGAATCGAAGTTGTAGCTCTCGCTGCCAATCTCGATGCGTGACACATCGGCCAGGGTCACCCTGGAGCCATCGGGGTTGGCGCGCAGGACGATGCGACCGAACTCCTCGGGGCTGTCCAAGGTGCCTTTCACCGCCAGGGTCGCGGTCAGCTCCTGCGCGCTGGCGCCCGGCGAGCTGCCGAAGCTGCCGGCGGGCACCTGGACGTTCTGCCCGGCGATGGCGCCGTTCACCTCGTCAATGGACAGGCCGTAGCTCACCAGCTTCTGCGGGTCGATCCACACGCGCATGGCAGCTTCGGAGGCGAAGAACTGCAGCTTGCCGACGCCGGGCACGCGGCGCAGCTCGTTGTTGATATGGCGCGCGGCGTAGTCGCCCAGCTCCGTGGTATCGGCGTGTTCAGCGCCCTCCTTGTAGCTCAGCGCATAGATCAGCAGGAAACCGGCGCTGGTCTGCTCCACCTGGATGCCCTGGGTGAGCACGGCCTGGGGCATACGCGCCTCGGCCTTCTTCAGGCGGTTCTGCACATCCACCTGGGCCAACTGCGAGTCGGTGCCCGGCTGGAAGGTCACCACCACCTCGGCGATGCCGTTGGAGTTGTTGGTCGACTCGAAGTAGAGCAGATCCTTGGCACCGTTGAGCGACTCCTCGATCACGCTGGTCACCGAGTCCACCAGCACCTGGGCCGAAGCCCCAGGGTAGACGGCGGTGACGGTGATCTGTGGTGGCGCCACGCTGGGGTACTGCGCTACCGGCAGCAGCGGGATGGCCAGCAGGCCAGCCAGGGAAATAAACAGCGCCACCACCCAGGCGAACTTCGGGCGCTTGATGAAGAAACTGGACATTGCACGTTCCTCGTGGGGTGTCGCCTTACTGACGCGATGCCTGCTGGTCCTGCGCCTGATGCGCCGCGACCAGGGCTCCCGGCTGCAGGCCGGCGAGGCCGCCGACTATGACCCGATCTCCGGGCCTGAGTCCTTCGCTGATCTGCCAGCGGGAGTCCTGCATGGCACCGGTCTTCACCTTGCGCACCTCAACCCGGGCGTCCGCGTCCATCACCAGCACCTGGGCACCGCCACCGCTGGTACGCTGCACGACCCGTTGCGGTACCAGCATGGCTTGCTTGTTGAGCCCCCGCGGAGCCTGCACCCGTACATACATACCCGGCAGCAGGACGCCGTCGGCATTGGCAAACTTGCCACGCAGCGAAACCTGGCCCGTGCCGGGGTCCACGGCCGCCTCGGTGAACAACAGGGAACCCTCGCGCTCGTAGTGCGTACCGTCGATACGAATCGACAATGCATGGCCATCGCTAGCGGAGAGGCTGCCGCTCTCCAAGGCCTCACGCAGGCGCAGTACTTCCACGGCAGACTGCGTGAAGTCGACATAGACGGGATCCAGCTGCTGGATGCGCGCCATCAGCGTGGCGTCGCCCTGTCCCACCAGCGCGCCCTCGGTCACCAGCGCACGCCCGATGCGCCCGGAAATCGGCGCAGTGACGGTGGCATAGCCCAGATTCAGCCGCGCGCTTTCCAGTTCTGCCTGAGCCGAACGGGTTGCTGCCCGTGCGACTTGCAGATCGGCAGTGGCACTGTCGAAGTCCTGCCGGCTCACTGCTCCGGCTGCCACCAATGGTTCGTAGCGCTTCGCCCGTACCTCGGCCTCCAGCTGCACAGCCCTGGCCCGCGCCAGCTCGCCCTCCGCGCGAGATACCGCAGTCTTGAGGGGCGCCGGGTCGATCTGGAACAGTAGGTCGCCGGCCTTGACGTCGGCGCCTTCGACGAAGTGCTTCTGCACGACGATACCCACCACCCGCGCCCGCACCTCCGCGACACGCATCGGCTCGACCCTGCCCGGCAACGCGGAGGTCACCAGCAGCGGCTCCTCGACCATAGTCAACACGGAAACCGGGCGCGCCACTTCGGCGACAGCCTCCTGCTCCTGCGCAGGGCCGCAGGCCTGCAATGTCAGTAACAACAACAGGACAACCGCCAATAACACTATTCGTATACCGCCCATGACTCACCCGAGGCTTGAATGAAAACAGCCCAGATGATCCCCAAAAAAACCAAATGAGTCAATATTGTCTCACATGATTCTTTTTAGTATTTTGTGAGTCATGCCTTTTTCATTCCGCGACTTTTCTGCACAATACCCTGCACGCCAAAGACCGGACCGAGACCCGCAATGCCACTGACCGCTCAAGACGAACGACTCCTGAAAGCACTGGCCGTCGCTATAGTCGACAGGCCCCGGGCAACGCTCAAGGAGCTGGCCGAGACTGCGGGCGTGAGCAAGGCCACTCTGCACCGCTTCTGTGGTACCCGTGACAATCTGGTGGAAATGCTGGAGCGCTATGGGGAGACGGTGCTTGAGCAGATAGTCAGCGCCGCCGACCTGGAGCGAACCGAGCCGCTCCAAGCACTGCGCGGCCTAATCGCTGAACACCTCAAGCATCGGGAGATGCTGACCTGCCTTGGCTTCCTGTACCGCCCAGACACCTTCGCCCCCGAGGTCGAGGGTCGCTACTGGCAGACCTATCTAGGCGCGCTGGACGCCTTTTTCTTGCGCGGCCAGCAGCTGGGCGCATTTCGCATAGACATCAGCGCAGCGGTGTTCGCCGAGCTCTTCCTGACCCTGATCTATGGCATGGTCGACGCCGAGCGACGCGGTCGCGCGGCCAGCTCCAACTCGGTCAGCACCCTGGAGCAGTTCTTCCTGCACGGCGCCGCGGTTTGAGCAGCACTTCGAGGCGACAAGCTGCAATCGCAGAGAGATCAACGCAGCCACGCCCATGACAGAAGATGCATCGCCCATACCGAAGCGTCATTGGCAGTCGCCGCCGACGCCTAGACGATGAGCACTACCCCGCTTCTCGACCGCTCACACGCTGCTAACCAGGTGCCCCCCATCCACCGCCAGCACGCTGCCCGTCATGAATGAGCCTGCATCGCTGGCCAACAGCAGAAACGGCCCTTCCAACTCCTGCAGCTCACCCAGGCGACGCATGGGCACCATGTCACGGATGTAACTCGCGCCCTTTTCACCCTCGAAGAAAGTCTCATTCATCTCGGTCTTGAAATAGCCTGGGGCGATGGCATTGACCCGGATCTTGTACCGCGCCAGCTCCAGCGCCAGCGACTTGGTCAGCTGCACCACGCCGGCCTTCGCGGCGCCGTAATGGCTGTAGCCGGTGCCGACGCGCAGGCCGAGGATCGAGGCGATATTGACGATGCTGCCACCGCGCCCGGCCTTGGCCAGCCGCTGCCCGGCGACTTGGGCGACACGCCAGACGCCATCGAGATTGGTCGATAGCATGGCGCGCCAATCCTCCTCCGTGATCTCCAATGGACGCTGACCGTTGCCGATACCGGCATTGTTCAGCACCACGTCGACCACGCCGAAATGAGCCTCGGCGGTAGCGAAGGCCGCTTCCACGCTGGCCCGGTCGGTGACATCGAGTACCACCGACAGTGCCTGACCACCCTGCGCTTCAATTTCGGCGGCGAGCTGCGTGAGTCGTGTGATGCGCCGCGCCGCCAGTACGACCCGCGCACCGGCACGAGCCGCCACCCGTGCGAGGTGCGCGCCGATGCCGCTGGAAGCACCAGTAATCAGCACCACACGATTGGCGAGGGAAAAGTTCTGGGCGTAATCATGATTCATTGGTCAACCTCGAACATCAGGGAAAGAACCTTGCACCGGCAGCACGGGGTCGACTGCCTGGCCTGGCTCGCTGGATTAGCGTGATAGAAAGCCGCACGGCCAGCCATGAGCTGCCGGATACCGGTCGGCGAGAAATTGGTGTTTAGCGAAACCACCTCAGAAAACTGCATATGGACCCTGAACCTCACGACTCAGAGCCGTTCGATTCGATTCCTACCGGCGGCCACCAGGCGCTCCAGCAAGGGAGCCGGGCGGAACCACATCGCGCCGTACTCACCCAGTGCATGGCGGTAGTGCTGGATACCGCTAAGGATCTTGTCCAGCCCCAGGTGCTCGGCGTAGTGCATGGGCCCGCCGAGGTGGGCGGGAAAGCCATAACCGTTGATCCAGACCAGGTCGATATCGCTGGCGCGCAGGGCGATGCCTTCGTCCAGCAACTGAATGCCCTCGTTGATCAGCATAAACAGGCAGCGATCATGGATCTCCTGCTCGCCGATAGCGCGCCGAGTCACATCCAGCTCACCGGCCAAACGCTCGGCCAGCGCCATTACCTCGTCATCCTCCTGACGGTCGCGTCCCTGGTAGAGGTAGAAGCCCCGTCCGGATTTCTGGCCATAGCGACCCATGGCGTACAGTTCATCACCCAGGCGGCAATAGCTCTCGTCATGGGCAGAAGCGGCACGATTGGAACTGCGGATCAGGAAGTTCACGTCGATGCCGGCCAGATCCAGCATGCTGAACACGCCCATGTTCAGATCCAGACCAGTGAGCACTGCATCCACCTGCGCCGGGGTAGCCCCCTCAAGCACCAGACGATGGGCCTCGCGTGCGTAGGGTTCGAGCATGCGATTGCCGATGAAACCGAAGCAGACGCCGGAGATCACCGGCAGCTTGCCGATACGTCTGGCGATGGACATGGTGGTGGCCAGCACATCAGGCGCCGTGGCCTGGCCGCGCACCACCTCCAATAGACGCATGACGTTGGCCGGACTGAAGAAATGCAGGCCAATCACGTCTTGCGGGCGAGAAACGACCGCAGCGATTGCATCGACATCCAGTGACGAGGTATTGCTGGCCAGGATCGCCCCCGGCTTACACACCTCATCCAGCGTGCGGAATACCTGCTGCTTGATCTCCATCCTCTCGAAAACCGCTTCGATCACCAGATCGGCATCGGCAAGATCGGCGTAGTCAAGGCTGCCAACCAACAGTTCCATACGCTGCTGCACTTGTTTGGCAGTCAACTTGCCGCGCTTGAAACTGGCCTCGTAGTTAGTGCGAATCTGTGTCAGACCGCGGTCCAGCGCATTCCCTTCAAGCTCAAGTAGAACCACCGGGATACCGGCATTGGCAAAACTCATGGCGATGCCGCCACCCATGGTGCCGGCACCGATGATCGCCACCTTGCTGATGCGGCGCAGCTGAACATCCTCGCCGATACCCGGAATCCGCGCCGCCTCACGCTCAGCGAAGAATACATGGCGCAACGCCTTGGACTGACGGGAAGCCTCGGCCTTCTTGAACAGCGCCAGTTCTTGGGCAAGCCCCTCCTCCAGAGGCAACAGACAAGCCGCCTCCAGCGCAGAAAGCACCAGGCGCGGCGCCAGGCGGCTCTTCCAGAGGGGCTCGTGCTCGGCACGATAGCGGGCGAGAAAATTATCCGGCAAACCTTCCGCCGGCTCCGGCCAGGCCTCGGCCGGACGCGCAGGGGCATAACAGCCAATCAGCTCGTAGGCATAGTCCTTCGCCTCATCCAGCAACTGCTCGGCACTGGGCGCGATGCGATCAAGGATGCCCAACAGGCGGGCGGTCTGCGCATCGACCTGCTCACCAGCGAGGATCAGGTTCAACGCCGATTCGACACCGATCAGACGCGGCAGGCGCTGAGTTCCACCAGCCCCGGGAAGCAAACCCAGATTGATATCTGCCAAACCCAGCCGGGTGCCCGGCTCGCCGATGCGATACCCGCAGGCCAGAGCCAGCTCCAGACCGCCGCCCAGGGCGTAGCTGCCGATAGCAGCCACCACCGGCTTGTGAATCTCGGCCAGGCGTACCAGTGTGCTGGGTAGATCAGGCTCGGCGAAAGAGGCATCGGTGCCGAACTCCCGGATGTCGACGCCAGCACTGAACAGACCGTGCTCACCGTAGAGAATGATGGCTGAAACTCGCGGGTCAGCCGCGGCGCGCTCACAGGCTTCGGAAATAGCTGCTCGCATCGACTGGTTCAGCGCGTTGACCGGCGAACGGGCAAGACCGACCAGGGCCAGGCAGTCGTCGAGGCGATAGTGAATCAGGTCGCTCATTCGAGATCCTTGGATAACGCACCCGGCTGTCTGCCCGGCCTATTGCATGTCAAAAACACAGTCGACTACCTGTGAAAATCGTGGATCCCTAACAGACCGGACGGGGTGGCGGCACTTGCGCCTTCAAAAATGCCTGAAAGCACTGCCAAAGCTGGCAATCGGATAGACCGGCTGCGGCTTGGCTGCGCTCATCCTGGCCGGGAACTCACAGGGGTAGATGGCGCCGGCTAGCAAGGCTGCGCACAGAGTGGCGATGAGGACTCGACGCATGGCGAACCTCCTTCGTTCGGCCGCAGCCAAACGCAGTGTCTTTTATTGCTAGGTAGCGAGATTTTGATCAGAACCCAGGGTTTTCGCTTTGCAGTTCGTGCCACAAAATATTCAAATGATGTCACCGCCACGCAGCTGGCCGATTGCCTTGCTGCAGGATCACGACAATCCGCGCTGAGCGGCCCTGTGCTCCACCCACTTTCTCGTGCGGACATTCGCGATGACGCCCTTCGTTCATGGCATCACTCTGCTGGGCTTTGCAGACGTTGCTCTGGCCCAAGGGCTGAATCCACGGCCACCCTGGCCGAGGTCGGCCTGCAGCAGGGCGCGCAGGCCTTGGGTAACCGGTGATACGCCATTCAGAATGCCGGCTCGTTGGGCGAAGCGCTGCCGGCCTTGAGCCAGTACTTACATGTCCACAGCAATGGCGTGCAGCTCCAACTCGGATGTCACGGCGAATAGACCGCCGCGCGATCTTCCGTTTTAGCTGCGCTGCCAGAGAAGGTTGCATAGTCGCCGGCGTAGCAGGTATAGCCCTCCGTAGGCAGAAAGGCATTGGGCGTTGCTCACCCTCTTCGCCACGCGCGTTACTGCTTCATCAGCTTGAGGATCAACTCGCGCAACCAGTGATGGGCCTTGTCCTGATCGGCGCTGCGGTGCCAGTACAGGTGCCACTCAACGGCCGCCACCTCGAAGGGCAGCTCCAGAACCTTCAGATCGGAGTTTTTCGCCAAAGACAGGGGTATCGTCAGCGCCAAATCGGTTTCCTCGACCAGCTTCAGCGCAACCAGATGATGCTTGGTGCGCATCTGAATCCGGCGCGGTCTACCGAGCCCGCTCAGGACCGCATCGACGTGTCCCACGCCCTGGCGACGGCTGGAAACATGCACATGGGAAAGCGCTAGATATTGCTCCAGCGTGAGGCTGCGACCGACTTCGGGATGATCGTGTCTCACCAGACAGACATAGGGCGCCGCCATCAGCGGGCAGTGTCGGAGGTCCGGATGATTCACCACCGGCACATCGATGGCCAGGTCCAAATGTCCGGAAGCCAGATCCTTGATCATGTCCGAGCGCGGTACCGGATAACTGGCCAGCGATACCCCCGGTGCCTGCTTTTGCAGCGCCGCAAGCAACATGGGAAGCACAGTCAACTCGTTCACATCGTGCATGCTGATGCTGAAGCCGTGCGCAGCAATTGCCGGGTCGAAGCGATCGCCAAGTTGCACGCTGGTATTGAGCAGGTGCAGTGCCTCACGCACCAGACCGATCATGTTCTCCGCAACCGGGGTCGGCATCATCTCCCTGGGAGCACGAACGAACAGCGGGTCGTCCAGACTTCCTCTCAAGCGGCTCAAGGCGTTACTAACCGCCGGCTGAGTAATGCTAAGCCGCTCGGCTGCACGGGTGAGATTGCGTTCGGTGTAGATCGCGTCAAACACCATAAACAGATTGAGATCGACGTTCTGCAGGCGCATCGGGGTATCCGTCCTCTATCGACATAAAAACCATGAATTAAGATGCATAGATAAAATAAAGTACGTCAATATAAAAACAACACTTATCCTTTTCGAAGTCGCCTGTTTCACCCCGAAACCCGGGAGCGGCACCTCACTGCTCCGGCACTACCAACCGGTAAACCAAATGGCGGAACTCTTTCTCATTCGGCACGGCCAGGCTTCCTTCGATGGCGACGACTACGATCAACTCTCGGCACTGGGTTATCGGCAGTGCCATTGGCTCGGCGAGTACTTCAAGGAACGCGGAGTCACGTTCGAACGGATCGTCTGCGGCGAGATGACCCGCCATCGGCAATCGGCAGACGCCATTTGCCAAGGCCTGGGCATCACGGCGGCCTACGAAACGCATCCGGGTTTCAACGAGTTCGATTTCCAGAAGCTACTGCTGGGATTTGGCACGACCTATCCAGACCAGGCGGTCCGCAACTGGAGCAACCAGCGGGACGTCTTTCGCTGCCTGCGCCAGGCCATGCTGGCCTGGTCCCAGGAGGAGTTGCCCGAGACCGCCGTTCCGGAGCGCTGGCATGCATTCGCGCAGCGGGTCGGCAGGGCACTGGACTTCGCACGCCAGGGGGCGGTTGGCAAGACACTGATCTGCACCTCAGGCGGCACCATCAGCATGGCGCTGAGCCAGCTGATGGGGTTTGACGCAAATACGCTGATCAACACCAACCTGGGGATGCGCAACGCGTCGATCTCCCACTGTTTTTACAAGCAGGGAAGCCCCCCCTACGTCACCGGATTCAATAGCGTTCCCCATCTGGATACCCCGGAGCGCCTGGCATCGATCAGTTACATTTAAGCCGAAGGAGCTGTCCCATGGATTTTGAGTTTTCCCCCAAAGTACGCGAACTGCGTGAACGCCTCCTCGCGTTCATGGATGAGCACATCTATCCGAACGAAGCGCTATGGGAGGAACAGGTAGCCGAAGGCGATCGCTGGGAACCCCCGGTGCTGCTGGCAGAACTGAAGGCCAAGGCCAAGGCCGACGGCCTGTGGAATCTGTTCCTGCCCAGTACCTATGGCAAGTTCAGCCCCGGGCTGAGCAACCTGGAGTACGCCCCGCTGGCTGAGATCATGGGGCGCGTCTACTGGGCCTCGGAAGTTTTCAACTGCAATGCGCCGGATACCGGCAACATGGAAGTGCTGGCCAAATACGGCAACGAAGCGCAACAGCAGCAATGGCTGACACCGCTGCTGAATGGCGAAATCCGCTCTGCATTCGCCATGACCGAACCAGAGCTGGCCTCCTGCGATGCCACCAACGTCGCGACCTCGATCGTCCGGGATGGCGACGACTACGTGATCAACGGCCGCAAGTGGTACATCTCCGGCGCTTGCAACCAC
Organism: Pseudomonas sp.; assembly: GCA_036276395.1. Lineage (GTDB taxonomy): Bacteria > Pseudomonadota > Gammaproteobacteria > Pseudomonadales > Pseudomonadaceae > Aquipseudomonas. The sequence continues at coordinate 5,159 of DASUOY010000035.1, read as the reverse complement.
CATACCCGCATCTACATCGTCATGGGTAAGACTGACCCGAACAACAGCAACCCGTACCTACAGCAATCGATGGTGCTGGTTCCAGCCGGGACCCCCGGCGTGACAGTGGTTCGCCCGATGAGGGTGTTCGGTTACGACGACGCTCCCGAAGGCCACGCCGAGCTGATCTTCGATAACGTCCGGGTGCCGGCCGGCAATCTGCTGCTGGGCGAAGGCCGTGGCTTCGAAATCGCCCAAGGTCGCCTGGGGCCAGGCCGCATCCATCACTGCATGCGCACCATCGGCCTTGCCCAGCGTGCCCTTGAACAGATGTGCGTGCGCGCCGAGACCCGGATCGCCTTCGGTCGTCCGTTGAGCAAACAGCAGTCGGTACGCGAGGCGATTGCCCTGTCCGCATGCGAAATCGAACAGGCCCGACTGCTGACGCTGAAAGCTGCCGCGAAGATGGATCAGGGCGGCAACAAGGCCGCCAAGGACCTGATCGCGATGATCAAGATCACCGCCCCGAACATGGCCTGCACCGTCATCGACCGGGCGATCCAGATCCACGGTGCCGCCGGCGTCAGCCAGGACACCTTCATGGCCCGCGCCTATACCCTGGCCCGCTCGATCCGCCTGGCGGACGGCCCCGACCAGGTTCACATGATGCAGCTGGGACGCAACCTGTCCCGCGAGATCCATGACCGCCTCAGCGCCGGAGAGAAAGCATGAGCCGCGCCGTTGAAAACCTCGACCTGACGACCCTGCTGCCCTATCTGGAAGCCCATGTCGAGGGCTTCGCGGGACCGATGCAGGTGGAAAAGTTCTCCGGCGGCCAATCCAACCCGACGTTCAAGATCACCGCCAAGTCCGGCCTCTACGTGCTACGTCGCCAACCGCCGGGCAAGCTCCTGCCATCCGCCCATGCCGTCGACCGCGAACATCGGGTACTCAAGGCGCTCGCCGGCACCGACGTCCCGGTAGCCCGGGTCTTCCATCTGTGCGAAGACCCCGCCGTTATCGGCTCGATGTTCTACGTCATGGAGTTTCTCGAAGGCCGGATTTTTTGGGATGCTGCCTTGCCCGAAGTCGGCAAGGACGAGCGCAGCGCGATCTACGATGAGATGAACCGGGTGCTGGTCGCCTTGCACTCGGTCGATATCGAAAAGGTCGGATTGAGCGACTACGGCAAGCCCGGCAACTACTTCCGCCGCCAATTCGACCGTTGGAGCAGCCAGTATCGAGCCACTGAGCTGGACCGCATTGAGCCGATGGAACAGCTGATGGCCTGGCTGGAAAGCCATATTCCCGAAGACGATGGCCGTGTTTCCCTGGTCCATGGTGACTATCGCCTCGACAACCTGATGCTGCACCCGACCAAACCCAGGGCGATCGCCCTTCTCGACTGGGAACTCTCGACCCTGGGCCACCCATTCGCCGACCTCGGCTACCTGTGCATGCAGATGCGCATGCCGGTGGTCGGCACGGTATCGGGCCTGCGCGGCAAGGACCTGAAGACGCTAGGGATCCCGTCCGAACGAGAATACGTCGCGACCTACTGCCAGCGGATGGGAATCGAGAAGATCGACAACTTCAGCTTCTATGTCGCCTTCAGCTTCTTCAGGCTGACCGCCATCATCCAGGGCGTTGCCAAGCGCGCGATAGACGGCAATGCCTCCAACAAAAATGCAGCCGAAATGGGCCAGTACGTTGCGCCTCTGGCCGAACTGGCGCTAGAAGCGATCGCCGAGCAGCCATGATAAGCCGACGAGCCAACCGCGAAGGTTGACTGTGGATCATCGGCGCTGATCCCAGGCTGCGTTCAAGGCGTGCCGAGGCACGCCTTTGGCTCGGCAAACCTTGTGGCCCGGTATCCTTCAGCGGAGCCGCGGCCACGCTCACCTCAGTCGCCGCAACACCCTCCGGTGCGCGGCAGCAGTGGTTTGCGCCGGGCGGGATCGAGTTTTCCAAGGCATGGGGCCGAGCCAGCCGTACGCCATGACGGCACTTGCGTCGTCAAAAGTGTAGGAAAACGTCGTCAAAGCTGGCAATCGAATACACCGGCTGGGGCTTGGTGGCGCTCATCCTGACCGAAAACTCGCAGGCGTAGATGACGCGCTAGCATGGCCACGCTCAGGCTGGCGAAGAAGACTCGGCGCATGGCGAACCTCCGTCGTTCTACCGCAGCCAAACACAGTGTCTTCTATTGTTAGATGGCTAAATTTTGCTCAGCCCCAGGATTGGCGCTTTGCAGATCGAGCCATAAAATATTCAGATCATGCCACTACCGCACAGCCGGCTAAGGGCCGTACTGGAGGATCATGACAATGCGAGTTCAGCGGCTCTGTACCTCACCCAATCAGTCGCGTGGACATTCGCGATGACATCCTTCGTCCATGGCATCGCCCTGCTGGGCTTCGAAGACTTCGCGCTCGCTCAAGGGCTGGATCCACGCACCACTCTGGCCGAGATCGGCTTACCCTGTGATGCCAAGGATGGGGTGATCTCCGGCGTGCAATTCAACACCCTGCTGGAGCTGTGCGCGCGGCGCTCGGCAAACCCTCTATTTGGCCTACAGCTCGGTCTGCAGCAAGGCGCGCAGGCCTTGGGCAACCTGTGGTACGCAATTCAGAATGCCGGCTCGGTGGGCGAAGCGCTGCAGGCCTTGATCCAGTACTTCCATGTCCACAGCAATGGCGCGCAGCTCCAACTCGAATGTCACGGCGGATACGCAAGGCTCATGTACGAGGTGACGGATGGGGAGGCCCACTCGGTCCGTCAAACCGTTGAGCTGGCCATGGGAATAAGCGCCCATCTGATGCAAGGTCTGCTGCAGCATACGTGGCAGCCACACAGCTTGCAGCTCAGGCATTCGTCCGTCGCAGAGCCCAGCGCCTACCGCCGCCTGCTGGGAATCACGCCCCACTTCAACAACTCGGTCAATGCCTGGGTATTCGACGAGAGGCTGCTGAATATCCCCCTCAGCAACGCAGACCAGAGGCTCCGCCAACTGGTTCGGGAGCATCTCGACGAACTGGCGCGGATCACCCTGCAGGAACTGCCCAGCTATGTGCAGAAGCTGTTGCGTACCTGGCTTCCCCATGGCCAGGTGCGCATTGAACAGGTCGCCGTGCACATGCAACTCAGCCCCCGTTCCCTGAAGCGCTACCTACGGACGCAAAACACCAGTTTTCAGGCGTTGCTGGACGACACGCGACAAGCACTGGCCACACGTTACCTGCGCGAATCATCACTCAGCCTGACGCAACTTGCCGGGCTTCTCGGCTACGCCGATCTCAGCACCTTCTCCCGAGCTTTCAAGCGCTGGACTGGCATAAGCCCGCAGCAGTGGAAACACCACCAGCAATCCTCGCCAGCCGCTGTTTCAAAAGCGGTACCAGACCGCCACAGCGAGTAGCAGATCATGTCCTTTAATCCGTTCGTCCGCGCCCTCAGCCTCATCGGCTTCGCCGAGTTTGCCACCCAGCAAGGGCTCAATCCGGTGGACATGCTGCGTCGTGCCGCACTGTCGCAGCAAAGCCTAGAGCGACACGACGGCATCATTGCCTTCCGGCGCTACTGTGCGCTGCTGGATATCTGCCAACGCCAGTCGGGCAACACGCTGTTCGGCTTGCAGCTCGGGCTCTTCCAAGGCGTCAATGTATTCGGCGAACTGCTCTATCTAATTCGCAATGCACGGACGGTCGCCGAAGCCCTGGACGAGCTTCGAGATCATTACGCGCTCTACAACGGCGCAGCATATATAGGCCTCGATATCGACGGCGATACCGCGACGCTCAGCTACCGGGTAACCGAGCTGGACCTGCCCGGCCTGCGGCAAGCAGAAGAACTGGCTTGTGCTGTAGGTGTGCAGTTACTGCGTGCTCTGATAGGCGATAGTTGGCGGCCAGAGGCTATCCTGCTAAGGCACCCTGCTCTGCAGGACGAGGCAAGCTACCGGCAAACGCTCGGATTTCTGCCTAGCTTTTCGGCGCACTGCAGTGGCGTTCAATTTTCGACCTCTGCACTCTCGTTGCCGCTGAGCACCGCTGATACCAGGCTGGAGCAACTGATCGTTGAGCACATGAAGAGAATGGAGCGCCTATCGGCTGGCGACCTGGCCAGCTACGTCAAAGTACTGCTCCGCCATCTGCTCCCCAGCGGCCGCGCCACCGTCGAAAAGGTCGCCGACTGCATGGTCTACAACACCCGCACCTTGCAGCGTCGCCTGAGCCAAGAAGGCACGTCCTTTCAGCAACTGCTCGATGAAACACGCCAGGACATGGCGTGCCACTACCTCGAAGACCCGTTTATCAGCATGACACAAATGTCAGGGCTACTGGGGTACTCCAACCAGAGTGGATTCTGTCGAGCATTCAACCGCTGGTTCCAAGTCACTCCCCTGGAGTGGCAAAAGCGCAACAGCCCCAACCAACAACCACGCCTGCTGCGCGACTCCCGTCTGAATACCCTGCATAGACGATCCGAGGGCGACAATTGAAGGGTGGCAAGAGCCGTAGTTGCACGGCCGGAGCAAGTGCTGAAAGCTGACTTGGACTGTGTGCCGCTCCGGGATCTTTGCGACAAGGTTGGGCAAGTCGGAAACTGTTACTCCTCGCTGCAACAGGGAGCGATCTTGACGGGTAGCTTCTACACAATCCAGCACACGAGACCGCACGACCACAGCCCCCTGATCGACTACCTGCCCCTCCACCAGCGCTCACACCGATAAAAAGAAAATTTCTTCTATTGCCTCAGGGCTTTGGCAGGGTTCATGCTTCATTGGTCATATGACCAAGTCAAACGACTAACATTCGAAGAACAGACTTGCCCTTAATCCTTGGCAAGAGCATTGAGCACATCGCCAGCGCCAACAGCCTTGGCCATCGGCCTGGTCTCTTAATTGGGCATGAACCTGAGGAGGCACAGAAGCCAAAGGGTACCGAGCAGCCTTATGTCGTCAGCAACACATCGCGGGAAACGTCCCAAAGGAGCCAGCCTTGCATTACCTCTCTCACCTCCTGCTCAACCTTAGCGTCCGCAAAAAGCTGCTTGCGGGTTTCAGCCTGATCCTAGCAATCACCTTGTGCGTCGTCGGGATCAGCCTTTCCGTACTCGACTCCACGCAGAGTCGTTTCGAAGACCTGCTCGCGGTCAATGAGATCGATACAAAGCTGAGC
>DASUOY010000034.1:0-2082 GCA_036276395.1 Pseudomonas sp. | reverse complement strand
GATGCCACCGTAGGCGCCGCGTTCGAGAAAGCTGTAGACCAGTACCAGCAGGCACGGCAGCAGCAGAAACAGGGCCAGCCAGCCCAACGCGGGCAGCAACAGCCAGGCCGACAGCCGCCTGTCAGCGTGCAAAACACTCATGCGTAGTTCCCCCAACCCCAGCCTGCGGGGCGGTATCGAGCGTGATTCAGGAAAGGGAGCGGCGGGCGCCGCTCCGGGGATGCAGCCTTACTGGCTTATTGGGCGGCCATGATTTCGGTCACGGCGCGGGTATAGGCCTTCTGCGTGGAACCGCCGACATCACGCAGCAACTCCTGCTTGACCAGCTCCGCCGGTGGCGTGCTGAGGTTCGGGTACTGGCTCAGCAGTTCCTTGCCCAGCCCGTCCATGGCAGCCTGGTTGGGCACCTTGTAGAGAATGTTCTCGGCGACCCAGGCGTGGTTTTCCTTGGCCAACATAAAGTTGACGAACTGGTAGGCCGCGTCGAGGTTCTGCGAATTCTTCAGCACCACCATGGTGTCGACCCACAGGTCGGAACCTTCCTTGGGCACCATAAACTTGATGTCCGCATTGGCCTGGGTGCCGTAGTTGCACCAGCCGTCCCAGGCGTGGGCCATCAGCGTCTCGCCGGAGGCCAGCTTGGAGTAGAAGGTGGTGTCGTCGAAGGAGAGGATGCGCTTCTTGGTTTCGATCAGCTGGTCGCGTACGACCTTGATGTGCTCCGGCTGGGCCTCGTTGACCGTCCAGCCGTTGGCCAGGAAGCCGGCGCCGAGCAGCCAGCGGTCGGTGGCCAGCAGGGTGACCTTGCCCTTGAGCGCATCGCTCGGTTTGAGCAGGTCGTTCCAGCTCTGCGGCGCCTGGCTGAGCTTGTCGGCGCGGTAGCAGATGCCGGTGGTGCCCCAGGTGTAGGGCACCGAGTAGTGGTTGCCGGCGTCGTACGCCAGGGTCTGGGCCTCGGGGTAGAGGTTTTGCAGATTGGGCACCTTGACCGGGTCGATATCGGCCAGCAGCCCCTGCTGGCGCAGGACTTCGGCGAAGGGCGAGGAGACGAACAGCACGTCGTAGCCTTCACCACCTGAGGCCATGACCTTGCCCATGATCTCTTCGTTGGTGGCATGCAGCGACTTGTCAGCCTCGATGCCGGTGGCTTTGTGGAATTTCTCCAGGGCATCCGGGGCCATATAGCCGTCCCAGATGGAGATCACCATATCCTTGGCACTGGCCAATGGCGCAGCCATGGCAAAGGACAGGGAAAGACTTGCGCACAACAGGGTTGTAGTTTTTTTCATGGGGCACACCTAGCGAACGATTGATTGTTGTTGTTTCGAAGGCAGCTGAAGCGGTGTTGAGTGTCTTTTTTTTCGAATAAATACCACATGAAACATCAAGTCAAGAATTTTCTGTTTCTTGTTGGGGGTTCGCCGCTGTGGCATAAGGGGGCTCACGCGCCGCAACAGCCCATTTAGAGAGCAAACGGATTGAGCACGACCCGCGAAAAGAAACCCCGCACCAACCACCTGGAGCTGGCCCGCCGCATCATCGAGCACGCCCAGGAAAACGGCATGGAAGCCGGCGACGCCCTCTCCGAACAGCAACTGGCGCGCACCTTCCAGGTATCGCGCACACTGATCCGCGCCGGCCTCAGCGTGCTGCTCGAACAGCAACTGGCCGAGCACCAGGCCGGCCGCGGCTACTACCTGAGCAGCGACCCGGCCAACCAGGCACTCAGCCCCGCCCTACCCCAGGCCGCCGAAGAGGCAATGGCCGCCTCGGTGCTGCGCGACCGCATGGCCGGCCGCCTGGGCAGCAGCATCAACGCCAGCGAGATCATGCGCCGCTACGACATCGGCCGACCGGCCGCACAGAAGGTGCTGAGCCAGCTGACCGAAGACCAGGTACTGGAGCGCGGCCCCGGCCAATCCTGGCTGTTCCGCCCGCTACTGAATAACCTCAGCGCCCTCGAAGACAGCCTGCGCTACCGCATGCTGCTGGAGCCCGAAGCCCTGCTCTCGCCAGGCTTCGAAGCCGACCGCCAGCGCCTGTCGCTACTGCGCAGCGGCACCCAGAGCCTGCTCAACCAGC
>DASUOY010000033.1:0-6728 GCA_036276395.1 Pseudomonas sp. | reverse complement strand
CTGGGCCCCGCTGAAGACGAAATCAGCCTTGAGCATTACGGCCAGCATCAGCACGCCGACGCCCAGATCCACCGCGCGCATGCTGCCGATGGCCCAGGTCTGGGCCCAGAGACCGGCACCGTGCACTGGCTCGTTGAGCAGGGCGAACAACTGCAGATCGAACTGATCCCACAGCGCGCGGCTCGGTAGCCACAGCCAGCTGGCAAGCAACAGCAGGGCAGCTATATGGCAGGCCAGCAACGGGCGAATACGCCATTGGCTGTTGATAAAGGCTGTGGGCATGGGGCTTCCTTGTCATTGGGCGGTCATTTTTCGCGGCCCGCATGGTAGGGAGTCCACAGGGCTGATGCAAAGCGCTGGCCGTGCCATTTGTCGACTGTTTGGCGAAGCTGACGGCGTAGGATAGTTTTTTGCTGTGCAGGCTATAGATAAGAGGCGCTAGGTCGCCGGCGCGTTTGCCGCTAAAATCGCCGCCCGAGTCACTTGCAGTGAAATTGGCATGTCTGATTTTTCCCAACGCTTCTTGTTCGACGACAGCGATATTCGCGGTGAGCTGGTCGGCCTGAGCGATAGCTACAGCCACGTGCTGGCCAAACATACCTACCCGCAGCCGGTCGCCCAGTTGCTCGGCGAATTGCTGGCGGCGGCCTCCCTGCTGATCGGCACGCTGAAGTTCGACGGCCTGTTGATTCTTCAGGCGCGTTCCTCTGGCGCGGTGCCGCTGCTGATGGTCGAGTGCTCCAGCGCCGGCGAACTGCGCGGTATCGCCCGTTACCACGCCGAGCAGATCGATGCCGACGCCGGCCTGCGCGAGCTGATGCCCGATGGCGTGCTGGCCATGACCGTCGACCCGAAATCCGGGCAGCGTTACCAGGGCATTGTCGATCTGGAAGGGGAAACCCTGGCCGATTGCCTGACCAATTACTTCGCCACCTCCGAGCAGTTGCCCACCCGCTTCTGGCTTAGCGCCGATGGCCAGCGCGCCCGCGGCCTGCTGTTGCAGCAGCTGCCGGCTGACCGCCTGAAGGAAGCTGATGAGCGGGAGGCCAGCTGGCAGCACGCCGTGGCCCTGGCCGATACCCTGAAGGCCGAAGAATTGCTGGGCCTGGATAACGAAACCCTGCTGCACCGCCTGTATCACCAGGAAGCGCTGCGTCTGTTCGAGCCGCGCGCCCTGCAGTTCCGCTGCAGCTGCTCGCGTGAGCGCTCCAGCCGTGCGCTGATCAGCCTGGGCCAGGCCGATGCCGAGGCGCTGGTGCAGGAACATGGCGGCAGCGTGGAAATCGATTGCCAGTTCTGCAACGAACGCTATCTGTTCGATGCTGCCGATGTGTTGCAACTCTTTATCGATGGCAGCATCGAAGCACCATCGGATACGCGCCACTGAAGCAAATGGTGGCCAACCGCGCCGAAATGATCTGATCAGAGGCTGCACCCGCAGCCGGCTTTTTCTGGCATAATCCGGCGCACTTTTTTCGCTGTAGTAGTGCCAAGGCTTCTACTACAAAACGTTCGGAAGACTCGGCCGCTTGGCCGACGGGGACCCTCATGACGCAAGCCAACACCGCCGTGTACACCGACATCAGCGCCGCTCAACTGGTCGAAGAAGCCCTTCGTCGCGGTGAAGGCGAGCTGGCCGCCAACGGCTCGCTGGTTGTCCGCACCGGCCACCGTACTGGTCGTTCGCCGGCTGATCGCTTTATCGTGCAGGAGCCGAGCACCGAGGCCAAAATCGCCTGGGGCCCAATCAACCGTCCGTTCCCGGCCGACAAGTTCGACGCCCTGTGGGACCGCGTGCAGGCTTTCTCCGACGCCCAGGACAGCTTCGTTTCCCACGTTCATGTAGGCTCCGCCGAAGCCCACTACCTGCCGGTCAAGATGACCACCGCCACCGCCTGGCAGAACCTGTTCGGCCGTTGCCTGTTTATCGAGCCGGAGCAGTACAACCCGACCGCCAAGACCGAGTGGCAGGTACTCAACGTCGCCAACTTCGAGTGCGTACCCGAGCGTGACGGCACTAACTCCGATGGCTGCGTGATCATCAACTTCGCCGCCAAGAAAGTCCTGCTGGCTGGTATGCGTTACGCCGGCGAAATGAAGAAAGCCATGTTCAGCGTGCAGAACTTCCTGCTGCCGGACGCCGACGTGCTGCCGATGCACTGCGCCGCCAACATCGGCGAAGAGGGCGACGTGACCCTGTTCTTCGGCTTGTCCGGCACCGGCAAGACCACCCTGTCGGCCGACGAAAGCCGTTACCTGATCGGTGACGACGAACACGGCTGGGGCGTGGGCGTGGTGTTCAATATCGAAGGCGGTTGCTACGCCAAGTGCATCGACCTGTCCGAGAAGAACGAGCCGGTGATTTGGAAAGCCATCCAGTTCGGCGCCGTGCTGGAAAACGTGGTGCTCGACGAAAACCGTATTCCGGATTACGCCGACGACAGCCTGACCCAGAACAGCCGCGCCGCTTACCCGCTGACCCACGTGGAGAAGCGCAGCGAGAAGAACCTCGGCGGTGAGCCGAACGCAGTGATCTTCCTGACCTGCGACCTGACCGGCGTATTGCCGCCGGTGTCGATCCTCAACGAAGAGCAGGCGGCCTACCACTTCCTCTCCGGCTACACCGCGCTGGTCGGTTCCACCGAGATGGGTTCGGGCGCCGGCATCAAGTCGACCTTCTCCACCTGCTTCGGCGCGCCGTTCTTCCCGCGTCCGGCTGGCGAATACGCCGAGCTGCTGATCAAGCGCATCCGCGGCTTCGGCTCCAAGGTGTATCTGGTCAACACCGGCTGGACCGGCGGTGGCTACGGCGTGGGCAAGCGCTTCAATATCCCCACCACCCGTGGCGTGATCGCCGCGATCCAGAGCGGCGCGCTGATCGGTACCGAGACCGAACTGTTGCCGATCATCAATCTGAGCGTGCCGAAGTCGGTACCGGGCGTCGAAACCAATCTGCTCAACCCGCGCAACACCTGGGAAGACAAGAACGCCTACGACGAAGCCGCCAAAGGCCTGGCCAAGCTGTTTATCGACAACTTCCAGAAGTTCGATGTCAGCGCCGCCATCAAGAACGCCGGCCCGCAGCTCTAAGCCGAACCGCGTTAGCCGTACAAAAAACCGCCCTTGGGCGGTTTTTTGCGTTTAAGCAGGCCGTGCGCCGGCCCAATGCTCGTAGGGTGCGCCGTGCGCACCAATTAGCCTGGCGCCTTGGTGCGCACGCACCCTGCTCGATGCTGAGTTTAAGTCCGCAAACGGAAAAGCCGCCCGGAGGCGGCTTTGGGTGCGTATCTGCGAGCAGATCAGGCACGTTGTTCTAGCATTGCGTTGTTCCGTCACTCGGGTGGCCGCTCAGCACGGCCTCGGGTGTTGCCAATGTAACCGGTACAGGCCAAGAGCTTGACGCGTTGGCAACTCAGGCGATGTCCCAGCATGTTGGCGACTGTCGACTGCAACTTGGCTGGCTACTGCCAGAGAGATGTCGATGTGTCGCTGTTTGTTGCTGGCGCTTTCGAGTTGTGTGGCGGCGTCGGCGCTTGGGCTGGCCCGGTTCACGGCTGACTTGGGTAGCACCGACTGGGTCATTGTCCGACCTCTGGCGCAGCCATTCCGCTTTCACCGGAACCTTTGCTGCGTGGCCATGCGGCCCTGTGGCGGACGATCTAGGCGGGAACTGGCAAGCTGCCGCTGAAACCAGATACCTGCATACTTATCTCCTTTTTCGCCTACTTGGTTTCAATGTACTCCAGCAATGCCGGGGCTGTTAGTTGGATTGGTAATAGCCGGATGCTTTATAGCGCCTTAATCCTTTATCGCAGGGCCTGAAGGCCCGGCACCGCCAAGGCGCGCGGCGCCTGCAGGTGTTGCAGCAGGGTCGGCAGCAGATGGGCGGCATCCGGGCCTACCCCGCGCAAGGTGGCCGAGGCGAAGTTGCGTTGCTTGGGCAGGCCGACGAAGAACAGCCCGGGCACCTGCTGGGCGCGGCCATTGCGTTGCAGCACCTGGCCACGGGCATCGGTTATGGGCAAGCCGGCGAGAAACGGCAGGTTGGGGCGGAAGCCGGTGGCGAAGATCAGCGTATCGACCGCTTCACGGCTGTTATCGGCCCAGATCAGTGTGTTGTCTTCGGTGCGCTGGAACATGGCGCGCTGCCGGTAGCGGCCCGCCTGCAGGGCGCGTTTATAGGTGCCGTCGTCCAGTACCGGGGTGCTCTGGTCGCTGAGCCAGCGGGTGCGCGCGAGGCCGCTCCAGTGCAACCAGGCGTGGAAGTCGATGCCGAGCGGGCGCTGGGGGAAGAAGCGCACTTTTTCCCGAGTGGCCAGGGTGACCTCGGCCACTGCCGCCAGTTCGTGGGCGATCTGCACCGCCGAATTGGCCGCGCCAACTACCACCACGCGCTGCCCGGCAAAGACCTCGGGGTTGCGGTAGGCGCTGCTGTGCAGCAGCCTGCCGGTAAAGCCGTCGAGGCCGGCGATGGTCGGGATATGCGGTTGGCTAAAGGCCCCGGAAGCGACCACCAGGGCCTCGCAGTGGTAAATCTGGCCATCTGCAGCATGCAGGCGAAAGCCCGTTCCCTCGCGGCTGACCCGCTGGATTGGGCTGTTATAGCGAATCGGCAACTGGAAGTGCGCGGCATAGTCCTCCAGGTACCGCACCACTTCGTCGCGCCGCGGGTAGTGCGCCGGGTCTGCCGCAAAGGCCATACCGGGCAGGGATGAGTAGGCCGCCGGGGAGAACAGCCTGAGGCTGTCGTAGTAATGCCGCCAGTTACCGCCGGGGCGCTCGCCGGCCTCGACTATAAGGAAGTCCACCCCCTGGCGTTGCAGATGCCAGCCCATGGCCAGGCCGGCCTGGCCGGCGCCTATGATGATTACAGCATGTCGTGTTGAAATATTCATACGTGTGCACTCATGCATGTATGTACCGTTAAAAAATGCGGCCAATGCCGCGTTGCAGCTGTGGCCTGGCCTAACCAGCTGTACCGGGGCAGCAGTAGGGGGCGATGGCCTTGCACTGCTGCAATATGGCTTCCAGGCGGCTGACAATGGCCGGGCCATCCACCTCATAGAAGACCTGACGACCTTCCTTGGCGGTGCGCAGGATGCCGGCATCCTGCAGGGTTTGCAGGTGGCGTGAGACCACCGAGCGTTCCTGGGGCAGTTCGGCGGCGATCTCGCTGATATCGGCGCGGCCGAGCAGCATCACGCGCTTGAGCACGCCAATGCGCGAGGGCTCGCAGAGGGCCTTGAAGAAGGTGCTGTCGAAGGTCGCGATGGCGGCTTCGACGGCCTGTTGTTTGCTGGGTGATGAGTTGTCCATGACGGGTAATTTATGTGCGCGTTCATGCATATGTCAACCCAAGACCTGTTGAGCTGCCTACAATGCTGCCCCAGCGTTTATATCGACAAAGGAATGGCCCATGTACCAGCAGAGCCTCGTAGAGGTATTCGGCTTTCAGCAGCTACGCCCCGGTCAGCAGCGGGTGGTGGAGGCGGTGCTGGCTGGGCGTTCGGCGGCGGCGATCTTTCCCACCGGCTCGGGCAAGTCGCTGTGCTATCAACTGCCGGCCCTGCATCTGCCGCACCTGTGCCTGGTGGTGTCGCCGCTGCTGGCGCTGATGCAGGATCAGTTGGCCTTTCTCCAGGCCCGCGGCATCAGCGCCGCCAGCATCGATTCGGCGCAGAGCCGCGAGGATGCCAGTGCGGTAATGGCCAGGGCCAAGGCCGGCGAGCTAAAGATCCTGATGATTTCGGTGGAGCGCCTGAAGAATGAGCGCTTTCGCCACTTTATCGCCCAGGTGCCGATTTCCCTGCTGGTGATCGACGAGGCCCACTGCATCTCCGAGTGGGGGCATAACTTTCGTCCCGACTACCTCAAGTTGCCGGACTACCAGCGCCAGTTCCGCATTCCCCAGGTGCTGCTGCTGACCGCCACCGCCACGCCGCCGGTAATCGCCGATATGCAGGCCAAGTTCGCCATAGCCGCAGGCGATGTGGTCACCACGGGTTTCTACCGGAGCAATCTGAACCTGCTGGTGGAGCCGGTCGGCGGTGCCGACAAGCAGCGCCGCCTGGAGCAATGGCTGGGCGCCAAGGCCGGGCAGCCGAGCATCGTCTACGTTACCCAGCAGAAGACTGCCGAGCAGGTGGCCGCGCGCCTTAGCCAGCGCGGCATCGCTGCCAGCGCCTACCACGCCGGCATGGCCCATGAGGCGCGCGAGGCGATCCAGCGCCAATTTATGGCGGGGCAGATCAACTGCATAGTCGCCACCATCGCCTTCGGCATGGGCATAGACAAGGCAGATATCCGCAATGTGCTGCACTTCGACCTGCCGAAATCCATCGAGAACTACAGCCAGGAAATCGGCCGCGCCGGCCGCGATGGGCAGCCCTCCGATTGCCTGGTGCTGGCCAACCGCGACAGCCTCTGCCTGCTGGAGAACTTCGTCTATGGCGATACGCCGGAGCTGGAGGGCATTCGTTGTGTGCTCGACGAATTGCTGGCCAGTGCCCAGAACGGCGAATGGGAGCTGATGCTTAACGCCCTGAGCGAGCAGAGCAATATCCGCCAGCTGCCGCTCAAGACCCTGCTGGTGCAGCTGGAGCTGCGCGGCATCATCGCCCCGCGTTACGCCTATTTCGCCGAATATCGCTTCAAGTACCTGCTGGAGCCCGAGGCGCTGCTGACCAGGTTCGACGGCGAGCGGCGGCAGTTTGTCGAGGCCCTGATCG
>DASUOY010000032.1:0-2366 GCA_036276395.1 Pseudomonas sp. | reverse complement strand
ACTGCCGCCCAGGGGCTGCCAGCCGGGCAGATACCCCAGCAGCGTCGCCGCCCACAGGCCGATGGCCAGCAGGGCGAACGCCGCGCCGGCGAGAAAGAACGGACGAAAGCCCAGCCGCCAAAGCGGGGCTATGGCCATTTCCTGTTGGCTATCGAGCAGCTGCATGCGGGCTCCTGTTAAACCAGCTCACTGGCCGGGCCGAAGAACTCATAGTGGCTCTGGCTGGGCGGCACGCCGAGTTCCTGCAGGTGGCGCTTGACCTGCGCCATAAAGGGCTTGGGGCCGAGGAAATAAGCATCCAGATCGCGCTGCTCTGGCAACCACTCGGCCAGTTGCTCGCGGCTGAGCAAGCCCTCGGCATCGGCCGCATCGCCCGCCCGCGGTTCGCTGTAGCAGACATAGTGACGCAGGTGCGGACGCTCACTACTCTGCGCCTCGACCCAGTCACGGAAGGCATGCACCCCGGCGTGTCGCGCGCAGTGGATAAAGTGGATCTCACGGCCGCTGTCCTTGGCCGCCTCGAGCATGCTTAGCGCCGGGGTGATGCCGACCCCGGCGCTGATCAGCACCAGCGGCTTGCTCGACTCGCGCAGGACGAAATCCCCGGCCGGCGGAAACAGCTCCAGGCTAGCGCCGACCTGCAACTGGTCATGCAGGTAATTGGACACCTTGCCGCCCGCCTCGCGCTTGACGCTGATGCGGTACTCGCGGCCATCACCGAGGGCCGACAGCGAGTAGTTGCGCCGCTGCTCCTCGCCGTCCAGCAGCAGGCGCAGGCCGATATATTGCCCCGCCTGGAACGGCGGCAGGCTGCCGCCATCGGCCGGCACCAGATACAGCGAGACGATCTCCTCGCTCTCCTGCACCTTGCGGCTCAGGCGGAAACTGCGCGCCCCACGCCAGCCACCAGGCGCACTGGCGGTGGCGGCATAGGCGGCCTCCTCAGCGCCGATCAGGATATCCGCCAGCTGGCCGTAGGCCCCGGCCCAGGCGTCGATCACCGCATCGGTGGCGATCTCGGCGCCCAGCACCTCGCGGATCGCCTGCAACAGGCAGCTGCCGACTATGGGGTAATGCTCAGGGAGGATCTGCAGCGACACATGCTTGTTGACGATCTGGCCAACCAGCGGGCCCAGCGCCTCGAGCTTGTCGATATGCCGGGCGTACATCAGCACCGCGTTGGCCAGGGCGCGCTGCTGGCTGCCGCTGGCCTGGTGCGCCTGGTTGAACAGCGCGCGCACCTCGGGGTACTGGCTGAACATCAGCTGGTAGAAGTGCCGGGTCAGGGCTTCGCCGCCGGTTTCCAGCAGCGGTACGGTGGCCTTGATCAGGCTGATCTGTTGCGGGCTGAGCATGGGGTAACTCCTGCAGGGCTGGCACGCCGCGCTTGCTGACGTGCTAAGTTCATATCACCCTGGTTATTACAGAAATCGTGCCACTAAATTTCTGCATATATTTCAATGGCTTAATATTATTGCTGTATTTATGACAGCAAATATTTCGAGTCTTAATGACTGCTAAAGTGTCCTTATGACAGCAAACCCACTGCTTACTGCGCTAATCCCCCTGGTCGCCGACCTGGCCCGCGAGCTGCCGGAGGCCGAGCGCTACCGCCGCCTGCTGCAGGCCCTGCGCCAGCTGCTGCCCTGCGATGCGGTAGCCCTGCTTAGACTCGACGGCGAGGTGCTGGTGCCCCTGGCGGTGGAGGGCCTGAGCGCCGACACCCTCGGCCGGCGCTTCAAGCTCAGCGAACAGCCGCGCCTGCAGGCCCTGCTGGCCCAGCGCGGGCCGACCCGCTTCGCCACCGACTGTGAACTGCCCGACCCCTACGACGGCCTGGTCGAGGGCCATCGCGGCCACCTCCAGGTGCACGATTGCCTGGGCTGCCCGCTCTATGTGCAGGACCAACCCTGGGGCCTGCTGACCCTGGATTCCCTCGACCCGGCCAGCTTCGGCAGCGTCGACCTGGACAACCTGCAGGCCTTCGCCAGCCTGGCCGCCGCCACCGTCATGGCCAACGAACGGATCAGCCTGCTGCAGCGCCGCGCCGAGGACGAACAGCAGCTGGCGGAAATCTATAAACAGGCCGCCGGCCAGCAACGCCCGCGCGAGCTGATCGGCCAGAGTGCGGTGCATAAACAGTTGCAGCAGGAAATCGCCCTGGTCGGCGACAGCGAACTGAACGTGCTGATCAGCGGCGCCACCGGGGTCGGCAAGGAGCTGGTGGCCGAAGCCCTGCACGCCGCCTCGCCGCGAGCGGCGCGGCCGTTGATCAGCCTCAACTGCGCGGCGCTGCCGGACAACCTGGTGGAGAGCGAGCTGTTCGGCCACGTGCGCGGCGCCTTTACCGGCGCCCACAGCGAACG
>DASUOY010000031.1:0-4148 GCA_036276395.1 Pseudomonas sp. | reverse complement strand
TGCACGCGGCGATCCTGATGGACTTTATGTGCTGGAGCCTGTTCGGCCTGGCCCAGGGCAGCAGCCACCCGGCTGCCCTGCTGTGGCCGCTGCTGGCCGCCGGCCTGCCGCTGCTGCTGCGCGCGCTGAAGCTGCGCCACGGCCTGCTCTACAGCCTGCCATTCTTCGCCCTGATGCTGCTGTTCCAACAGCTCAAACTCAACGCCCTGGTGTTCGGCATCGCCTATATGCTGTGCCTGGCCTGGCTCAAGCAGCCGTTCCAGCTGCCGCTGCCGGCGCGCCACTGGAAGCTGCTCCTCAATGGCCTGGCGGTGCCGCTGATTCTCACCTACGGCGTACTGCGCGTGGACTTCCACACTATCGGCGCGCACTACTCCTGGCTCTACCTCGGCGCGCTGCTGGTGCTGCCGGTGCTGAGCAAGGTGCTGGGCAGCTGGCTGGGCCTGCACTGGGCCGACCCGGCCGCCTCGGGCCTGCTCAAGTGGCAGGAAAGCCTGTTTCTGAATATTCGCGGGCTGACCGAAATCGTCTTCCTCAATCTGCTGCTGCAACTGCAGCTGATCGACTCACTGGTGTATTTCAGCTTGCTGCTGATGAGCCTGTTTTCCACACTGCTGCCAGCCCTGCTCGGCAACCGCCCAGCCACCCATGCCATGAACGAGGCCAGAAGCCGCCATGAAGTCTCTTGAAATCGAACAACGCCAGGTCGTAGTCATAGGTGCCGGCCCGTCCGGGGCGATTGCCGGGGCGCTGCTCAAGCGCAATGGCCATGACGTGCTGGTACTGGAGCGCCAGCGCTTCCCGCGCTTCTCGATTGGCGAGAGCCTGCTGTCGCACTGCCTGGACTTCGTCGAGGAAGCCGGAATGCTCGACGCTGTGCGCGCGGCGGGGTTCCAGACCAAGCATGGCGCGGCCTTCGGCTGGGGCGAGCGTTATACCGAGTTCGATTTCCGCGACACCTTCACCAAGGGCCAGGGTTCGACCTACCAGGTGCTGCGCGCCGACTTCGACAAGCTGCTGGCCGATCAGGCCGAGTTGCAGGGTGTGGAGATCCGCTACGAAGAAGAAATCTTCGCCGTCGACTTTAGCGGCGATTGCCCGCGCCTGAGCGTGCGTCGTTTGGCCGATGGCCATGAATACCAGGTCGAATGCGCCTTCGTCCTCGATGGCAGCGGCTATGGCCGCGTGCTGCCGCGCCTGCTTGATCTGGACACGCCGTCGAACTTCCCGGTGCGCCAGGCGGTGTTTACCCATGTTGAAGACCGCAGCGAGGGCACCGGCTTCGACCGCGAGAAAATTCTCATCACCACTCACCCGACCCTGCGCGATGTGTGGTTCTGGACCATCCCGTTCAGCAACGGCCGCTGCTCGGTGGGCGTGGTGGCCGATGCCACCCGCTACCAGGGTCGTCCGGCAGACCTGGATGCCTGCCTCAAGCAATTTATCGAAGAGACCCCCAGCCTGCACAAGGTGCTGAAGAACGCCGTGTGGGACACCCCGGCGCGCACCATTGGCGGCTACTCGGCCAACGTGAAAACCCTGCATGGCCCGGGCTTCGCCCTGCTGGGCAACGCCGCGGAATTCCTCGACCCGGTGTTCAGCTCCGGGGTGACCATCGCCATGCGCTCGGCCAGCATGGCCGCCGGCCTGCTGCACCGCCAGCTAAGTGGCGAGGCGGTGGACTGGGAAGCCGACTTTGCCATCCCGCTCAAGCGCGGCGTCGACACCTTCCGCGTGTATGTCGAGGGCTGGTACGACGGCAGCTTCCAGGACGTGATCTATTTCGAGAGGGCTCAGCCGGAGATCCGCCGGATGATCAGCTCGATCCTCGCCGGCTACGCCTGGGATGAGAAAAACCCTTACGTCGCCGAACCGAAGCGGCGCCTGCGGGTGCTCGCCGAACTCTGCGCCATGGGCTAAGCGATGCGCCGTATCCTGCTCGCCAGCCTGTGTCTGCTGCTCGCCGCCTGCGCCGCGCGCACGCCGCTGCCCGCCCGCTCGCCGGAATTGGCCGCGCCGCTGCCGTTGGCCTTGCAGGTGCAGCGCGCCCAGACCGACAGCCAGCAGACCTGGTGGCTGGTGCTGCAGAAGGAACAGGGCGCGCTGCGCGCCTCGCTGTTCGACCCCCTCGGCGTGCCCCTGGCGCGCCAGTTGTTGCAGGCCGGACAATGGCAGGACGATGGCCTGCTACCGCCCAATAGCGAGGCCCGTGAACTCTTTAGCGCCCTGCTGTTTGCCCTGACTCCGCCAGCGGCATTACCCGGCCATTACCCTGCCGGTGACTGGCGCAACCTGGCCGGCGGGCAGCGCTGGCTTAACCCGGGCTGGCGAATCGGTTACCGTGCGCCCCTGGATTTCACCCTGTACAGCGTGCCCGGCCTGAGCTATCGGGTCAGCCCGCTACCTGACGACAAGGCACCCTGATGGTGGTTTACCTCAATGCCCTGGGCCTTAACTGCGCCCTCGGCCAAGGCAAGCAAGCGGTAGCCAAGGCGCTGTTTGCCGGCGATGCCAGCGGCATGCGCGCGCAAAGCGGCTGGGTCGCCGAGCGCGCCCTCACCGTGGGCGCAGTAAGCGGCAGCCTGCCTGACCTGCCAGCGCTGCCGGGCCAGCCGCCAAGCCGCAATAACCAGCTGCTGCTGGCCGCCGCCCTGGAGATCGAAGGCGAGATCCGCAGCGCCATCGCGCGCTTCGGCGCCGAGCGTATCGCGGTGATCCTCAGCACCAGCACTTCGGGGATCGAGGAGGCCAGCCAGAGCATCGCCCAATACCTCAACCAGGGCGAACTGCCGGCGCACTATGACTACGCCCAGCAGGAACTGGCCGCGCCGGCCGACTTTCTCAGCGCCTGGCTGGGCCTGAGCGGGCCGAGCTACGTGATTTCCACCGCCTGCACCTCCGGCGCGCGGGCGCTGCTCAGCGCGCAACGCCTGCTCAAGCTGGGGCTGTGCGATGCCGTGCTGTGCGGCGGCGTGGACAGCCTGTGCCGCCTGACCCTGAACGGCTTCTCGGCGCTGGAGGCGGTGTCCGCCGAGCCCTGCAACCCGTTTTCCGTCAACCGCCATGGCATCAATATCGGCGAAGGCGCGGCGCTCTTTCTTATGACCAAAGAAGCGCTGCCTGGCAGCCCTGCTATCCGCCTTCTCGGCGGCGGCGCCAGCTCGGACGCCCACCATATTTCCGCGCCGCAGCCCGAGGGCCTTGGCGCCCAGGCGGCGATGCACAAGGCCCTGCAGGCCGCCGGCCTGGAAGCCGGGGCAATCGACTATCTCAATCTGCACGGCACCGCCACCACGCACAACGACGCCATGGAAAGCCTGGCGGTGCAGGCGGTATTCCCCCATGGCGTGCCCTGCTCCTCGAGCAAAGCCATGACCGGCCATACCCTCGGCGCCGCCGGTGCGCTGGAGGCCGCCTTCTGCTGGCTGACCTTGAGCGAACACAACCCGGACCAGCTGCTGCCGCCGCACCTGTGGGACGGCCAGGCGGACCCGGCATTGCCCGTGCTAAACCTGGCGCAATCCGGCAGCCGCCTGAACAGCAGGCGCCCGCGCCGCCTGATGAGCAATTCCTTCGCCTTTGGCGGCAACAATATCAGCCTGATCCTGGGTGAAGAGCTCGGTGAAGAGCTGGGCGACGAGCCAGGAGAGCAAGCATGAACCAGTGGCCTATCGCCGAACTGATTCCCCATGCCGCCGACATGATCCTGGTCGATCAGGTGCTGCGCTGCGGCGACGAGGACATCGAAACCCAGCTGTGCGTGCGCCCCGGCGGCCTGTTCAGCCAGGCCGATGGCAGCCTGCCGGCCTGGGTCGGCATCGAGCTGATGGCGCAGAGCGTAGCCGCCTACGCCGGCTACCAGGCACGCCTGGCCGGTGCGCCGGTGGAGCTGGGCTTTCTCCTCGGCACGCGTAAATACGAGTGCAATGTCGAACGCTTCCCGGCGGGTAGCCTGCTGCATATCCATGCGAGCCGCTCACTGCAGGATGACAACGGCATGGGCGTATTCGAATGCCAGCTGCGCGGTCCCGGTATCGAGGCCCTGGCCCGGCTTAACGTATTCCGTCCACCCCAGGTGGCCAGCTATCTTCAGGAAGAATTCCAGGAACATCATTTATGAGCGAAACCATTCTGGTCACCGGCTCCAG
>DASUOY010000030.1:0-3279 GCA_036276395.1 Pseudomonas sp. | reverse complement strand
CGAGAGAGCTCGCCCAACAAGAAGCAGTACAATTTTGTACTCACCAACGATGTCAACACCGCCCTCGATAAACTTTCCCAAGGACATGAGCTGTCCAGGACGAAAATCCTTGAGCGACTCATTCTCAGCGAGGCAGAGACCGGCCTACACCTTGGACAGGTCAGTCGAAAGTTTTAGATCAAAGCGCGGTATTCCAAAAAGCATTCCAAAAAATATCTGAACAGATATTTATATTTATAAATCAGCAACTTAAGAATCCTGTTCAAATTACCCCGGCCCACCAAATGCAAGTTTCCACATGTTCCCACATGACCGGAAACACCCCTGAAAAGCCCGCCCCGTGCGGGCTTTCTTGTTTCTACACGTTCCCCAACAGATACACACAGCACGCATCGCCGTGTATCCCACGTAAAAGAAGGCGTTCGGCGCGTCTATGACAAGAGCACCTACCTGGAACAGCGCAAGGTGATGATGCAGTGGTATGCCGATCGTTTGGACAAGCTAGCTAGTGGCAACGTGGTGGAATTCAAGCGGGCGTAAAGTTCAGCGAATGGTCTAGGGCCGCCTCTGAAAGCCGACTTCCGGTAATCCTTCCTGCCCACCAACCGGGTAGCCCGAGAGAGCGAAGAGATGGATAAGTTTTTCAACTCCATGGTGAATCGCCCCTATTGTCCTTGCAGCTGCCCGACGCGCTGTGCCCAGGCTCGGTTGAGTGGGCTGTGCGGCTTCCACGACAGGCGTTCGGAAACGAAGGCCTCGGCGAGTGGCCGATCACCAAGGCGAATGGCGGCTTCCGTGAGGGTCCAGGAAAACAGGTCTCGCTGTGCGTGGCTGCCGCCGAAACGATTGGCCTTGCCACGCAGCGGCGATAACCAGTCTATGGCCTGCCGGTAGTGGCCTCGGGCGAAGGCGGCGAGCCCTTCGCAGGCAGGTACGCCGATCTCCCGGCTCATCATCGCGTTGCTGCCGCGGCCGGCCGCCGCGCGCTCGACGGCCGCGAGCTGGCGCTCCTGGGCCTGCTGGTCTCCAATGCCTGCGAAAGCCAGCATCGCGGTCACATCGTTGAAGGCGTAGTAAGCGTCGTCGCTGCGTGCCTGCCATTTTTCCGCCAGCTCATTCCAGCGCGCGCCGACCTCATGGCCCAGGAGTGCCAGGCGCCAGAGTAGGGAGGAGCCATCGAGTAGCTCAAGCGCTTGAGTGAAACCTGCGGTAGAGATGTGCTGGTCGTATATCTGCAGCGCGCTGGCCGCGTCATTGGCTTCCAGGTGAAACAGGGCTTTGTGCCACCAGATATGAAAGGCGAACATGCTGTTGGGCGCCCAGCCCTCGGCGTTACCGGCCAGGTATTGCGCGCCTTCTGCGCTGCGCCCCTGCATTTCCATCACATGGGTGACGGCATGCACCGCCCAGCCATCCTGCGGGTTCAAGGCCACGGCTTCGCGCCCTTGTTCTTCGGCTTGCAGATAATCGCCAGACTCTTCCAGGCCGAAGGCATACATGCCCTTGACGAAGCCGAAGCCTGGGGTGTCTTGATTCCAATGCGGTAGCACTCGCGCCACGCGATCGCGCAGCATATGCGAATAGCCCAGATAGAAGTCGCCTAGATGGGCAAATTGCAGCGCCAGCAGATCGCGTGGGTAGGCGATTGATACTCGGCCCCAGCGTTCGACCGCTCGTTCCCAGTCGCCCTCGAACCATGCCCGCAGTGCGCCAATGTGCATCCGTTCACGCTCGTTGGTGTGCGCCAGCAGCGCTTCGGCGGCCAGCAGACTCTTGCGCAATTCATCCTCGAAGGCCTTGTCGGTGGCGGTTGCCAGGGCACCGGCGCGAAAGACATGAGCCAGGGCAAAGTCGGGATGCTCGGCGATGAGTTGGTCGACCTCAGCCAGTGGGTCGGCCTGATAGGCATGCAGCAGGTCGAAGACCCGGTCCAGCGCCTCTACGGCCTGCTGCGAACCATGGGAAACGGGGTTGCCGCGCTTATCGAAGCTGCTCATGCTGACCTCCCAGTGCATCTAGAACTATAGCTGGAAAGATGAGCGCGAGTGCGGCGTGGAACAGTCGGGGATAGACCACGCTATTAATGCCGCCGCGCGTCACCTCGGGGTCGACTCTGCCTGTCGTTACTAACCGCTTTGGGCCGAAAGCATCCCGTTACTAAGATTCGCGGTGGGTGCTCCCTGAGAGCCAGGTTCGGGTAGAGCCATAGCGTTGGTCGCAGGGATTTGCCATGCACGGCGTTGCTCGACAAAATCCCGCTCCGATTCGGTCAAAGGCACCGGACGCCTATGGTGAAAAGGGACTGGAGTTGAACGAACAGACATTGTCTATGCGCCTAGAGCGTGTGGCTGCGCATGTGCCAGCTGGTGCGCGGCTCGCCGATATTGGCTCGGATCACGGCTATCTGCCGGTGGCGTTGATGAGCCGTGGTGTCATCGCGACTGCGGTGGCTGGCGAGGTGGCCTTGACCCCGTTTTACGCGGCGGAGCGTACCGTACGTGAGTGTGGCCTGAGCCAGCGGATCAGCGTGCGCCGGGCAGATGGTTTGGCGGCAATCGAGCCGGGAGACGCAGTCACGACAATCAGCATCTGCGGTATGGGCGGCGAGAGAATTCGCGACATCCTCGACAGTGGTAAGGCCCGCCTGAGTGGGCAGGAGCGCCTGATCCTGCAACCCAACGGCGGTGAGCAGCCGCTGCGTCAATGGCTGATGGAAAATGACTACCGCATCCTGTGCGAGGAAGTACTCCGGGAAAACCGCTTTGCATACGAGATCATCGTTGCCGAACGCTCTGGGCCGGTGATGTACAGCGCCAAGGAGCTGTACTTTGGCCCGCTGCAGATGCAGGCGCGTAGCCCGGCGTTCCTGGCCAAGTGGCAACGCATGCTGCGTCTGAAGCAGCAGACCCTGGCCGACTTCGCTCAGGCGCGGCAGGCGGTGCCCGAAGAGAAGGTGCAGAAGGTCGTCCGACAGACGCAGTGGATTATTGAACTGCTGGCTTGAGCCTGGTTCAGCAGGCGAGGGCGCTAAAGGGGTGATACCCGCCACATGACCGGAAACACCCCTGAAAAGCCCGCCCCGTGCGGGCTTTCTTGTTTCTACGCGTTCTCCTGCAGATACATGCAGCGCGCACCGCTGTGTATGCCCTGGTGTATCCGGCACATAGATTGAAACCGAGGGGCATGGTACAGGCCTTTGCAGCGCGCAATGCGCACGTTAGGGCGCGCGGGCGGCTATGATTAGCAACTTATATGCTTGCCCGTCTTCTGGATGAGACC
>DASUOY010000029.1:0-10481 GCA_036276395.1 Pseudomonas sp. | reverse complement strand
GTTTCACCGCATCCAGTTCACCCCCGACCTGCTCCCGGCCGATATCACCGGCACCGAGATCTACCGCCCGGAAACCGGCAGTTTCGTGTTCCAGCAGGGACCGATCTTCCACAACCTGGTGCTGGCCGATGAGATCAACCGCGCCCCGGCCAAGGTGCAGTCGGCGTTGCTTGAGGCCATGGCCGAGCGCCAGGTCAGCGTGGGGCGCAGCACCTATCACCTGTCACCACTGTTTCTGGTGATGGCCACGCAGAACCCGATCGAGCAGGAAGGCACCTACCCACTGCCCGAAGCCCAGCTCGACCGTTTCCTGATGCACGTGAAGATCGGCTTCCCGGACGCCAGCGTGGAGCGCAAGATCCTCGCCCAGGCCCGCGGTGAAGCGTTGGGGGGCGAAACCAAGCCGGAGCAGCGGGTCAGCCAGCAGGCGATCTTCGCCGCGCGCCAGGAGATCCTCGGCCTGTATATGGCCGATGCGGTGGAGGAATACCTGGTGCAACTGGTGATGGCCTCGCGCACCCCGGCCAAGTTCGACCCGGAGCTGGCCGAGTGGATCGCCTACGGCGCCAGCCCGCGTGGCTCGATCGCCCTGGACCGTTGCGCGCGGGCCCACGCCTGGCTGGCCGGGCGCGATTTCGTCAGCCCGGAAGATATCCAGGCGGTGCTGTTCGACGTACTGCGCCACCGCATCATCCTGTCGTTCGAGGCGGAAGCCGCCGGCATCGATCAGGATCGCGTGGTGCAGCGCATTCTCGACGTAGTCGCGGTCGCCTGAAGCCTATGCATGTTCTGCCCACGCAACCCGGTGTACGCGTCAGCCTCGGCGAGCTGATCGAGATGCGTCACCGCGTGCGCGAGGTGCAGCTGTTTTCCACTCCGGCGCGGCGCAGCCCGCTGATTGGTCTGCACCATTCCAAACTGCGCGGGCGCGGCGTGGACTTCGACCAGGTGCGGGTCTACCAGGCCGGCGACGACGTGCGCACCATCGACTGGCGGGTCACCGCGCGCACCCAGGAGCCGCACACCAAGCTGTTCCACGAAGAGCGCGAGCGGCCGATCTATATCCTGGTGGAGCAGAGCCGGCAGCTGTTCTTCGGCTCCGGGCTGATGTTCAAGTCGGTGCTTGCCGCCCAGGCCGCCAGCCTGATCGGCTGGGCCGCCCTGGGCCATAACGACCGCATCGGCGGCCTGGTATTCGGCGACCTGGAACACCACGAAATCAAGCCGCGACGCAGCAAGCAGAGTCTATTGCAGCTGCTCAACCGCCTGGCGCGGGCCAATCAGGCGCTGTCCAATGACAGCCAGGGCGGGCGTGACAGCTTCGGCCTGGCCCTGCGCCGTGCCCGGGAGGTGCTGCGCCCCGGTAGCCTGGTGGTGATCCTGTGCGATGAGCGCACCTTGAGCGACAGCAGCGAACAGCAGCTGCTGCTGCTGGCCCGGCACACCGACCTGCTGCTGCTGCCGCTGTCCGACCCCCTCGACCACGCCTTGCCCAATGCAGGCCTGCTGCGCTTCGCCGAGCATGGCGCGCAGCTTGAGCTTGATACCCAGGATGCCGAATTACGCCAGGCCTATCGCAGCCTGGGTGAGGCGCGCCAGGCACGCTGGCAGCGCCTGGCGCAAAAGCTTGGCGTACCGCTGCTGGCCCTGAGCACCCAGAGCGAGATGGTCGAACAATTGCGCGAGCACCTGAATGCCCAGCGGCCGAGGAAAACCTCGTGAATCCACTGGAGCAACTCGAGCCCCTGATCGCCCCCGCCCCCATCGGCTGGTGGCCGCCGGCACCGGGCTGGTGGCTGCTCGCCGCGCTGTTGCCGCTGCTGCTCTGGGGCGGCTTCAAGTTGCTTAAACGCCTGCCGCGCAAGGGCGCGGCAGAAGCCAGCGAAGCGGTTCTGGATCCGCTGCGCCAGGCCGCACTGAACGAGCTGGAGCGCCTGAAAAAACCCTACGACGGCGCGGACGCCGGCCCCTGGCTGCAGCAGCTCAACGCCCTGCTCAAGCGCCTGTGCCGCGAGCGTTATCCGCAAAGCCATAGCCACACCTTGAGCAGCCGCGCCTGGCTGGCCTTCCTGGATAACCGCTGCCCGGCCGCCGGCCTGACCCGCTGGATGATCCTGGTCGAAGGCGCCTATCGCCCGCATTGCAGCCTGGACGACAAGGCCATAGCCGGGCTCAACCAAGCCGTGTCGATCTGGATTCGCAAGCATGTTTGAGTTCGCCTGGCCCTGGGTCTTCCTCCTCGCCCCCCTGCCCTGGCTGCTGCGCGCCTGGTTGCCGGCGGCCGACAGTGGCGAGGCGGCGCTGAAAATCAGCTTTCTCAGCGAGCTCGAAGGCCTGACCGGGCGCCGCGCGCGGGTGCGCCTGCCGGCCTTCCAGCAACAGGCGCCCTTTGTGCTGATCTGGATTCTGCTGCTACTGGCCTGCGCACGCCCGCAGTGGTTGGGTGAGCCGCTGCCCTTGCCCGCCAGCGGCCGCGACCTGCTGCTGGCGGTGGATGTGTCCGGCTCCATGGATTACGCCGACATGACCTGGGAGGACCAGGAAGTCAGCCGCCTGACCCTGGTCAAACACCTGCTCGGCGAGTTTATCGACGGCCGCCAGGGCGATAGAGTCGGCCTGATTCTGTTCGGCAGCCGCGCCTACCTGCAATCACCGCTGACCTTCGACCGCCAGACCGTGCGCGCCTGGCTGGAAGAGGCACAGAAGAATATCGCCGGGCCGCAAACCGCCATCGGCGACGCCATTGGCCTGGCGGTCAAGCGCCTGCGCCAGCGCCCGGCGCAGAGCCGCGTACTGGTGCTGGTCACCGACGGCGCCAACAATGGCGGCGAAATCGAGCCCCTGACCGCGGCGCGGCTGGCGGCGGCGGAAGGCATCAAGATCTACCCGATCGGCATAGGCGCCGACCCCGAGCAGAGTGGCGTACTCGGCATGCTTGGCTTCAACCCTGGCATCGACCTGGATGAACCCAGCCTGCGCGCGATAGCCGAAGCCACAGGTGGCGAATACTTCCGTGCCCGCGACAGCCAGGAGCTGCAAGCCATCGAGGCCAGCCTCGACCAGCTGGAGCCGGTGGCGCAGAAACCGACCCTGGCGCGGCCGACCCTGGCGCTCTATAGCTGGCCCCTGAGCGCGGCCCTGCTGGCCAGCCTGCTGCTGGTCAGCCGCGCGCTGTGGCCCGACCTGCACCTACGCCTGCGCGGCCGCGCCGCCTCCTTGCGGCGCAAACAACCATGATCGAACTGTCCTCCGCAGGT
Organism: Pseudomonas sp.; assembly: GCA_036276395.1. Classification (GTDB taxonomy): domain Bacteria; phylum Pseudomonadota; class Gammaproteobacteria; order Pseudomonadales; family Pseudomonadaceae; genus Aquipseudomonas. The sequence goes on along the minus strand of DASUOY010000029.1, from coordinate 7,224 downwards.
TTCTGGCCGCACTGGCTGCGCCCGTTCTGGCTGCTGGCATTACCGCTGCTGGGCTGGCTGCTGTGGCAACTCTGGCACCGGGAAAAGCGCAGCGGACGCTGGCAACTGCTGCTCCCGACCGCCTTCCAGGCCGCCCTGCTGACCGCCAGCAGCGGGCGCAACAGCCGCCTGCCCTGGCTCGCCCTGGGCCTGGCCTGGCTGCTGGCGCTGCTGGCCCTGCTCGGCCCCAGCTGGCAACGGGTGGAGCAAAGCCAGCAGAAACCGGCCGACCCGCTGGTGATACTGCTGCAACTGACCCCGGCGATGCTCGCCAGCGATGCCTCGCCCAATCGCCTGGAACAGGCCAAGCGCAAGCTGCTCGACCTGCTCGAGGCGCGCCAGGATGCACAAACCGCCATAGTGGTGTATGCCGGCAGCGCCCATACCCTGGTGCCGCTGTCCGATGACCTGGCCACCAGCCGCAACCTGCTCGATGCCCTGCAACCGGCGATCATGCCGCAGCCCGGCCAGCGCGCCGACCTGGCAGCGGCCAAGGCCCTGCAACTGCTGGAGCAAGGCGCCCAGGGCAAAGGCCGCCTGTTGCTGCTGACCAGCGGCCTGGATGAACAGGAGCGCCAAGCGCTGAGCCAGGCCCTGGGCCGCGATGGCGAACGCCTGCATATCCTCGGGTTCGGCAGCGCCCAGGGCGCGCCTATCGTTCAGGAGGACGGCTCCTTTCTCAAGGACGCACAGGGCAGCATTCTGCTGCCACGTCTGGACAGCGCCGGCCTGCAGCGTTTTGCCCGGGAAGTCGACGGCCAGTACCAGAGCGCCAGTTTCGATGAGCGCGACCTGCGCAGCCTGGGCCTGCTCCAGGGCTCCCGACAAATGCGCAAGGACGGTGAGCTGATGCACCTGCAGGCCTGGGCCGACCAGGGCCATTGGCTGTTACTGCCCCTGCTGTTGCTGGCGGCTTGCGCGGCGCGGCGCGGCTGGTTGTTCTGCCTGCCCCTGCTGTTGCTGAGCCTGCCGCAGAGCGGTTATGCCTTCGAGCTGGACGATCTGTGGCTACGCGCCGACCAACAGGGCCAACGCCTGCTGCAGCAGCAACAGCCGGCAGAGGCGGCCAAACGCTTCCACAACCCGCAGTGGCAAGGCCTGGCGCTCTATCAGGCCGGTGACTACGCCGCCGCCGCCGAACGTTTCGCCAGCGGCGACAGCGCCGCCGACCATTACAACCGCGGCAATGCCCTGGCCCACAGCAACGAACTGGAAGCCGCCCTGGACGCCTACACCCAGGCCCTGGAACTGCAGCCGGAACTGCTGCAGGCGCAGAAGAACAAGGCGCTGATCGAGCAGCTGCTGCGCCAGAACCAGCAACAACAAGCGCAACAACAGCAACAAGAACAGGCGCAACAGCCCGCCGAGCAGCCGCCCGGCCAGGCAAACCCCGGCCAGCCAGGCCAGAGCACCAAAGACAGCCAGGCGCCGCCCAAGCAAGCCTCAGCCAGTGACAACGCGCAGCCAGAGGCCCAGCAACCAACGCAACCGCAACAGCCGCAGCCTGCCGAGGGCAAGGATAGCGCCACGCCTGGCGAGCAGGCTGATCAGGACAGCTCCGAGCCCCACAGCGCCAGTGCTGAACCGGCCCTGGATGGCGAACGGCGCCAGTCCCTGGAACAATGGCTGCGACAAATCCCCGACGATCCGGGCGAGTTGTTGCGGCGCAAATTCTTGCTCGAACAACAGCGTCAGGAACAAGCCCAATGAGTCGCCTGCTCTGCACTCTACTGCTCGGCCTGCTGGCCTTTTCCGCCAGCGCCCAGAGCCTCGACGCCAGCGTCGACCGCACCCGCCTGAATGCCGGGGAAAGCGTCGAACTGATTCTTGAGTCGAGTGATGCGACCCGCTTCGGCAAACCCGACCTACAGCCCTTGGGCGAGCTGTTCGAGGTGCTCGGCAGCCGTCAGGTCAACCGCCTGACCAGTGGCAGCAATGGGGCACAGGCCAGCACCCGCTGGATCATCACCCTGCAACCCAAGCGGAGCGGCTATGTGGTGATCCCTCCGCTGCGCCTGGGGGAGGCCCAGAGCCAACCCATTACCCTGCATGTGCAGGCCAGCAACGGCCAGGCCGGCGGCCAACTGGCGCCGATCTTTATCGACGCCAGCCTGGATCATGAAAGCGTCTATGTGCAGGCCCAGGCGCTGCTGACGCTGCGCATCTACCACTCCGTCTCGCTGTACGACGACAGCAGCCTGACCCAGCTGGATATGCCCCAGGCCCGGGTCGAAGCCCTGGGCGAACCGCGCACCTATGAGAAAGACATCAACGGCGTGCGTCATGGCGTGATCGAGTTGCGCTACGCCATCTTCCCCCAGGAAAGCGGCGAACTGCTGATCCCCAGCCAGGTGTTCACCGCCACCGCGGTTGATCGCGCCAGCGACAATGACTTCAACCCGTTCGCCCCGCGACCCGGCCGGGTCACCCGGGTCAAGTCGCCGGAAATTCCGCTGCAGGTCAAGGCCAAGCCGGCCAGCTATCCGGCCGACGCGCCCTGGCTGCCGGCCCGCAGCCTGAGTCTGAGCGAGGTCTGGAATCCCCAGCCGGAGCAGGCCCGCGTCGGGGAGTCCCTGACCCGCAGCATACTGCTCAAGGTCGAAGGGCTGGCCAGCGCCCAGCTGCCGCCCCTGCCCGCCACCCAGGGCCGCGAACTGCGGCGCTATCCCGACCAACCCCAACTGGCCAACCAGGCCAGTGAATTCGGCATCACCGGCAGCCGCGAAGAACGTGAAGCCCTGGTGCCCAATCGCAGTGGCCAGGTCGAGCTGGCTGCCGTTGAGGTGACCTGGTGGAACACCCTGAAAGACCGCCTGGAGCGCAGCAGCCTGCCGGCGCGTACCCTGCAGGTGGCCAGCAACCCAAGCCTGGAAGCCCAGGCCACGCTACTCGAACAGCCGACCGCGGCCGCACCGCCGGGGCCGCCGCTGTGGCCCTGGCAGTTGAGCACCGCTTTACTCGGCCTGAGCACACTGCTTGGCTTTGCCCTGTGGTGGCGCGCGCGTAGGCAACCTGCGGTATTGCCCAGCCAGCAGGCCGGCCCAAGCCCACGTAACCTGCTCGATGACCTCAAACGCAGCTGCCTGGCCAACGACTCGCAAGCCACGCGCCACGCCCTCGATGCCTGGGCCCGCCAGCAGCCGGAAACCCTGGCCGATATGGCGGCGCGCTTTACCCCGCTATCGGATGCCCTCGACGGCCTGAATGGCGCGCTGTACAGCGAAAGCGGCCAGCACTGGCAGGGCCGCAACCTGTGGCTGGCAATTCGCAGCCTGCCCGCCCCGGAGCACCTGGAGGTGCAGGCCAACCAAGAAGCCAGCCCGCTGCCGCCGCTCTATCCACGCTAAAACCCCAGCTGTCGATTCGCCCGGCGACTTATTTAGCGGTCAGAGAGTCGCCGAGCCGCATAGATTCCCTATCTACATCGGCCATTCGGCCTGTGGCTCGGGCAGCCTTAGCCAAGACCGATCCCGCGCAGCAACCTGCGCCCTGCCCCACAGACGCAGAAACAAAAAACCCTCGGGAATCGCTTCTCCGAGGGTTTTCTGTTTCTAGGGCTTCGCACTTGCCGGCCACCAAGCCGGCAGAGTGTTTATGCCATCTGCGGCTTAGTGGGCAAACATCGAACCGCCCACCTTGCCGACCAGTTTCTCCGGCTTGATCAGGAAGCGTGCCAGCGCCGGCAACAGCAGCAGCGCGCCGAACATGTTGACGATAAACATAAAGGTCAACATCAGGCCCATATCGGCCTGGAACTTGATCGCCGAGAAGATCCAGGTGGCAACGCCAATGGCCAGGCACAGGCCGGTGAACAGCACGGCTTTACCGGTGGACTTGAGCGTCTGGTAGTAGGCCTCTTGCAGCGGCAAACCGGCGCGCAAGAAGCTTTCCAGGCGGCTGTAGATGTAAATGCCGTAGTCCACGCCGATACCCACGCCGAGGGCGATCACCGGCAGCGTCGCGACCTTCATGCCGATGCCGAGGAACGCCATCAGCGCATTGCCCAGGATCGAAGTCAGGATCAGCGGCAGCACGATACAGATGGTGGCCGGCAGGGAGCGGAAGGTGATCAGGCACATTACCGCCACCCAGACATACACCAGCACCAGGATGGTCAGCTCCGATGTGGAGATCACCTCGTTGGTGGCGGCTTCAATGCCGGCGTTACCCGCAGCCAGACGGAACTCCAGGTCGTCCTGGTTATTCTCTTTGGCAAACTCCTGCACCGCGCTGACTGCACGCTTGAGCGTCGCGGCCTTGTGGTCTTCAAGGAAGACCAGCACCGGCGCCAGCGAGCAGTCGGCGTTGTACAAGCCATCAGCACGGGCGATGGAGTTATTCAGCACATCCTGGTTACGCGACAGGGTTTCCCACTTCAGGTTGCCCTCGTTCATGCCCTTGATCACCTGGCGCGACACCGTGACCATGGACACCGCCGATTGCACGCCCTGGGTGTTATCCATCTTCCACATCAACTCATCCATGGCCGACAGCGTCTTGAAGGCGGAACAGCCTTCAGGCTCGGTCTTGACCATGACCACCAGTACATCCGAGCTGGTCGAGTAGTTCTTGATGATGAAGTCGTTATCCTGGTTGTAGCGCGAGTCCGGACGCAGCTCCGGCGCCCCCTGATCGAGGTCGCCGACCTGCAGGTAGGCTTTCTGATAGAAGAAGCAGCTGACCCCGGCCACCAGAGCCAGCACCACCATAAATGGCGCGACAGTCGGGTGGGCGACATTGGAAAGCAGGCGCCACATCGGCTTTTCGGCCACTTCATCCTGCTTGCTGCGCTCGATGGCCTTCTTGCTGATACCCAGGTAGGAAATCGCCACCGGCAGCAGAATCAGGTTGGTGAACACGATCACCGCCACACCGATGGAAGCACCGATAGCCAGCTCGTGGATCACGCCGATATCAATCATCAGCAGGGTGATAAAGCCCACGGCGTCGGCCAGGATCGCGATCATGCCCGGCAGGAACAGCTGGCGGAAGGTCCGCCGCGCGGCCATCAGGGCGTTATCGGCACCACTGGATTGCAGCGCAATACCGTTGATCTTCTGCACACCGTGGGAAATACCGATGGCGAAGATCAGGAACGGCACCAGCATGGAGTAAGGGTCGAGACCGAATCCCACCAGGTTCATCAGGCCCAACTGCCAACCCACCGCAACCAGGGTGGTGACCAGTACGCCAACGGTGCTGCGGATACACCAGCTAAACCAGTAGAGCAGGACAAAGGTGATCAGCAAGGCGACGGCGAAGAAGCCCACCACCATCACCAGGCCATCGATCAGGTCGCCAACCTTCTTGGCGAAACCGATGACATGCACCTGCACATTGGGGTTCTGCGCCTGGTATTTCGCGCGGATCTTCTCCTCCAGCTGGTGGGAGAACTCCTGATAGTCCAGCTTGATCAGCTTGCCCTGATCGTTGGGATCCGGGTAAGACTCAAGCAGGGGCACATCGACGATGCTCGATTTGAAGTTGTTCGCCACCAGACGACCAACCTGCCCGGACTTGAGCACGTTGCTGCGCAACTCCTCGAGACTCTCGGCGCTGCCATCGTAGGTCTGCGGAATTACCTCACCACCGGCAAAGCCTTCCTCGGTCACTTCGGTCCAGCGCACGCTGGGGGTCCACAGCGACTTCAGGCCGGAACGATCGACACCTGGGATATAGAAGGCTTCGTCATTGATCTGACGCAGCGTCTCCATATATTCCTTGGTGAAGATATCGCCCTCTTTGGCTTCTACCGAGATGCGCACGGTATTACCCAGGTTCGCCAGGTCGTTGCGGTGCTTCATCATGTTCTGAATGAACGGATGACTCAGCGGAATCATTTTTTCGAAGCTGGTCGAAGGACGTACTTGGCTGGCCTGGTAGAACAGGAAAATGCTCACCAACAAGCAGATCAGAATCACTGCCGGTCGGTTGTTGAAAATCAAGCGCTCAAGAAAGCTCGCCTTGTCCTGGTGATGGTTACTCATCAAACGCTACCCCAGCTTATTATTGTTGGCCAAGACTGGCATCAGTCGGCGCGGCGACATGCACACCGCCCTGCCCTACCAGCAGCAGACGGCCGCTGTCATCCATGGTTACCGCCGCCAGCGACAAACGATCGGGGCGACTCTGCACGCCGAAGGTGCGGCCCTTATCGGTGCTGCGCAGTACGCTGCCACCATGTCCAACCACTACGATGCTGCCATCTTTGAACATTGCACCGCTGGCCAGGCCAAACTCCAGTTCACCCTGATTGGCATCCTGCAGCGCAATGCGCTCCCAGGTGTTGCCAAAATCGGCGGAGCGGAACATATGGCCGCGCAGGCCATAAACCAGCAGAGAGCCGGCTTCACCGGTGCTGAGCGCACCGAACAGCGAGCCCTCGTAAGGGCTGGCCAGGGCTTCCCAGGTTTGCCCCCAATCTGGCGAACGGAACATCACGCCCTGCTCACCAACGGCGAACAGACCCGAGTCCTTGACTTCGGCTATGGCATTGAGGTGATAGGCATCTTCGTTAGGCATACGGTCGCTGACATCTTCCCAGTTGGCGCCACCATCGGTGGTTTCCAACAGGGCGCCATAGGCACCGACGGCATAACCGTTATTGCGATCCTTGAACCAGATATCCAGCAGCGGAGCTTCACGCTCCAAGTCTTCGAACTGCTTGACCCAGCTCGCACCACCATCGCTGCTGGCAAGGATCTGCGCGTCGTGACCGACAGCCCAGCCATGGCTGTCGTCGATAAAGAACACGGCGGTGAGCATCTGCTTGGTCGGCACCTTGGCCTGGGTCCAAGTCGCGCCATTGTCATCGGAGAACAGGATGTGGCCGCGGTCGCCCACTGCTACCAGGCGCTTGCCCAGGCTGACGACATCTAGCAACAGGCTGTGCTGAGCCTTGGCCGATACGATGGCATAGCCAGCTTCGGCAGTCTCAGCGGCTTGCGCCTGCAACGGCGCACCGGCAAGCATCAACATGGACAGCACACTGCACAGCGAGAGCGCTCTAGCCAGCGGCGAGTGGACGCGGAACGCCGGTGTGCGGGACATTCCCACAGCATGACCGGCCTGGGTGCGCCGCATGACGGGCTCACTCATATACCTTCCCCCTTATTGTTATAGGCGGTACTGCCTTATTAGCAGGCCGCTCATCCTAGCGAGCTTCGGAAAGCCCTGACAATCGGC